>NZ_JADPKL010000137.1:0-49387 GCF_023073935.1 Bradyrhizobium sp. 147
CCTGAACTGAGTCGCTGCATAAAACCCCCGTTCTGACCGTGTCGCGAGGGGGTCAATTCCTCGTGTCGTCAGGGGGTCAATTTTCCACGTCGCCCGACAACCATAAAAGCACGATGGATCTGCGAGCAGGCGCATCAGCAGTTGAAAGAGGAGCTTGGACTTGATCACTTCGAAGGGCGATCATGGCAAGGTCTTCATCGTCACGCACTAATGACCATGATCGCCTACGCCTTCTTGCAATACCGTCGCCTCGCACACGCGGGGCGGAAAAAAAAGAATCAACGGGCCTCCGCCTCAGCCAACCATGCCCGCAGTACGTCACGCCATCGCCGATCTCATCCTACGGCGGCCATCGCAGCGATGCCCCTACTGCAGAAGACGTATCCGTGAAAAACTGCAGCACAAACCAATTCTGTTCGCGGTAGGGACACCCATCACTGGGCGCCCCCCGCGCAGATCCCGGCGAGCCCAATTAAGGCACCGGGCTCCTACCTCGGGTGTTTGACGGCGAAGCGCAGCTTCGGCCATGGATGAAGGATGCGAGCCTTGGGGAGCCAGTCGTCGGTGATCTGCGTTATGCGATCCCAGGTCAGACAGTTCCGCTGACTGCGCCGCCGAAGCGTACGCCTCCAGAGGTCGGTCAGATAGAACCGAAACGCATTGAGCGCTCGGCCATTCGTCGGGACAGCAAAGTACGCAAAGTGGCCGGTCACGACCTGCCTGAGCCATCTCCCCTGTGCAGGGATCGGCCAGTGCATTCGGCGCCTCAGCTCCTCCTTGATCTCGCGGAGTTTGGTTCGCATGCGGTCGCTACGGGTCTTCCGTTGAAGCTGGAAGCGCCCTTGGCGTGATTTGCCGCAGATGAATGTGAACCCCATGAACGCAAAGGTTTCCGGCTTTCCGAGTCCGCGCTGCTTACGTTGAACCGCCGCATGGCGACCAAACTCAATCAGGCGGGTCTTGGCCGGATGGAGCGTCAGCTCGAACTCCTCCAGTCTCGCGCGCATCGCATCGAGGAAACGACGTGCGTCGTCCTCGCGCTCAAAGCCGACCACTACATCGTCCGCGTAACGCACGATGATCATGCCGCCGGAGGCCTCGCGTTGTCGCCAGCGCTTGGCCCACAGGTCGAGAGCGTAGTGCAGGTAGATGTTGCCGAGGAGCGGTGAAATCACCGAACCTTGACCCGTTCCCCTGTCATCAGCGGTTACGACGCCGTCTTCGAGAATACCTGCCTTCAGCCATTTCTGGATGAGGCGGATGATGCGCTTGTCGCCGATCCTATGTTCCAAGAAGCGCACCAGCCAAGATTGACTGACTGCGCCAAAGAAATTTTGGATGTCGGCGTCAACGATCCAGTTCACCTGCCGCGTCTCGATCGCTGTGCAGAGCGCGTCCAACGCATCATGTGGCCCTCTGCCGGGCCGAAACCCGTAGGAAAAGCCACAGAAGTCTCCTTCGTAGATGGCGTTGAGCACGATGACGGTGGCGCCCTGGACGATTTTGTCGTCGAGAGCCGCGATCGCTAACGGCCGCTGCTTGCCGTCTGCCTTTGGTATGTACGTCCGGCGAGACGGTTGCGGGCGGTACGTTCCTCGTTGGACCCGTTTGTGCAGATCGGCGAGCTGGGGCTCGAGATCTTCCTCGTAGTCCTGCCACGTCATGCCATCCACTCCGGGAGCGGCCCTGCGCCTGAGCGCAAAGAACGCCGCCCGCAGAGTATCGACATTGATGTGGTGAAGGAGCGCGGTGAACCGGTCCTTCTTCCTCAGCCTTGCGGCTGTCCGTACGCGGTCCAGCGACTGGGTCATGCGAGCCCGGCCCTGTGTCCGGTGTATGCGCTGCTGTTCCGCGTTTCCCTTGGTCCCCAGCCTTGGCTCCACCCACTCCGCCGCCGGTAATCCGGCTTTGTTCGTCGGCTTCTCAGCTACTATGCCAGAGTCAGACTTCTCCGTGTCGTGCATCAGCGGCTACGGCTCCTCGCCTTCCCGCTGCGGACCATATCCTCGGAGGAGGAAGGTGGCCGACCCGGAGATATCCCGGTTCCCGTACAAGGGGCTTCCATGCATGCCAGGGTCTACGACCACGCCGGGCTGGACGGGTGCTCGCGCTTGCGCACTCGCCCATGTTGCCTTCCGCTCTTTGGACAGCGTCGACGCCCGGGATAACACTGTTTCGCGGCTCAATGGCTGGCCTGCATGCTCCCCTACCGACGCTTCGCCGACCCCCTCGCGGAGGCCTGCGCACGGCTCGGGGCCGATGTAGTTCGCTACACCTTCATCGCAATGGACTTTCACCATCTACTCTTGCCGGTCTCCCGGCGCACCCAAAGTAGTGCTAATGTGGCGACACCGATCTCGTGGAGAGCATGTGGGGCTGATCGATTCTCAACCCGCGATAGCCTTAAAGGCGCAAGCTCGTGGCCCTTCGTCGTTCGGGGTAAAGGGGTCGGCGTTCTACAATGGCCCCGTTCTTGTCATTCGGCAGTCCAGTTGCAGCTCGCTTCAGCATCTCGGTCAGACACGCCACGACGCAATTCGGCACTTTGATTGGGCGCGCGTCGACTTTTTCTGTCGCCGCTTGCGGAAGCGTGACACGATGAGCCGAAGCCGGCACCGAGTGCAGCGACAACGAGGGCGGTCTGCTGATGAGCGCGAGGCCCTCCAGACGGACACCGCTAGAGCGGCTCGATCAGTGCGGGCTACCCTCAATTTCGCGTTGAGGGTTCATCGCATATTCTCCGTTCGGCAAATAGTGCCCGTGGATAGCCCACTTTTGTCTATTTCCCGGCGCGAAATTGATGTTTTCCAGCCTTTGGCCAACGCATGGACCAAAACAAACCCGGCCGGGTGGACGGCGGGGGTCTGAAGCGAGCAATGATGGGGGCGAGGTCTACGGAGCGGCTCGCCTGCTCATCGTCCGGCCGATGTTGACGAGGTTGAGATCACGACGAGGACGACCCAGCGCTGCATTCCGGCGTCATCCTTCTGTCAGCATCGATTGAGACCGTTTCGCCGCTTAACCACGCTGATGCGTCCCTCACATCGCGTGCGCCATTTTTGGCCATCGCGGAACCAGCGCTTCTTCTGTTCGCGCTTGCGCTCAGGGCTTTTGCTCGATCGATTGGGAATGCATACCCCTTGACCCCATTGCTCTCGCAGCGGCCTCGTTCCTGGCAGAGTAGAACCCGCCGTCAGTACCATCAGCCGCGGCACGCGCCTCAGCTTGACCTGGTGGTTGCGATCGTGCCGAGCCGACCACGACTGCGGCTCTTCGGGCACCGCTTCGCTAGTGCTTCGCGCACCGCGGCCACGATCTGCTCGTTCGCCAGCATCTGATCGGCGTGCTGTATCCACTCTTCGCGAAGATCACTCACTTGCTAGGCGATCAGCCCATCGCCAAAGCTGAGTTGCGCCCGCCGCATCTCAATCATCTCGCCGCCCCGCGCGCCTTCGATGCGGCTCTGGACGTAGCAGCTCATGATTGAGTTGGCAGATGCCCTCGATCGCCTGCTTCAGCTTCTGATATTTGTCGAGCCAGCGACGAACCTCGGCGACCCGTTCGTGACGTACGCTGAACTGCTGCGTGCGGCCGCCGGCGTATGTCACGGTGAGCACGAACACCTGGTGCCCTTCGCCGCGCGCGCATTTAGAACAGCCTTTGGTATGTCGGACGGTGCGCTCCAGCTACGAACCGCGCAGCAACTCGCCGGTGGCCGGCAGCTTGCCAACGAGCTTGTCGCGCGCTTTAACGGTTCGCTCACGAATGATTCATAGGAATGAATCAATGGCAGCCTAACAAGTCAAGCGCTGATCCGTTCGACCTTGCAGTTTTCCGCCGACCGGCCGACTCTGAATTCAGACTGCGTCGACCTAATGTGCGCTGGGAAGTAGTAAGTGCCTTCGGAGTTTGGGCTCAACCTTTGTTGCGGTGTGCTCGTCTTTGAGGACGGCACACAGGCCGGAGCGGCATTCATCGTGTGGAGTTAAGAGTCGACAGTGGCTCGTCCGCCCGAGCGCTCGCGGAAATCAGCGTGAGACACGAGTCACTTCCAAAAAAGAGATTCTGGCCAATCCGTGAACTCCAATTCGAAGCTACGTAGGCCAGTAAGTTTGGTGGTGAATTTAAGGGTCTTCCCTGAAAGGGCTGCCAATGAGCCAGATGCGAACTTGAATACTGTCGTGCCGGAAGTTGCGACCGCAATGCCTTGCTCGCCTTCCATGCTAGAGAAGCCGGTCGCCTCGGAGAGTTGCCCAATTGCAACTCCCTCCAGCGCGCGGTGCAATTCCAGGGACGCTAGGTACGTTCCTTTATCAGCAGCCCACTCGCTGACCGACACTGCTGTAATCCCCGCGTCCCTCGAGAGACCATCCGCGATCCGGCAGCCATATTGAACCGTGAGAATGACCCGCTCGTTCCGAACTCCGGCCGGCTCCCTACCGGCGGCAGTGATCGTGCACGCGTACCGCCTTGTGTCCGCAACCGCGCCCGTGCTTAGCCCGAGCAACTCGAGAGCGGAACATAATACAAAAGCGATAACGGGTCTTCTCATTCGGCCACACCTAGTCTGGAGTATCGTTCGCGTGCTCTGTACAATCTGACGCTACGGCCGATTCAAGCTTCTTCGATCGCTCTGTCGGATGAAAGCTACTCATGGTGAGCGCGGTTTCGCAGACAACGGCGCAATCGGTGTCCCCCAGCCGTGGTCCTGGATGGGCGGCCCGAACGTTTTCATTATCGACGCTCACGGTGCGCCGCGGGCCAGCACATCGGTGAACCAAGGCCGAGGACCGGCGCATTTCAGTTCAGCGGCGGCCATGATGAGCGCGGCGGTCCGCGGCGACGGAGCCTACGTTTCTGACGCGCATGCGTTCTATGAGCCGACGCCATTTTGCGCGCCAATGACCCGCGGCAGGTCCCGAATTTTGCTTGACAGTGTCAATGCAAAAGGAAACGTGGTCGCTAGGAGCCGTTCAAAGGCAGATTGCCGCTCAAGCAGGCGATCTTCGAGAACCTTACGCTCGAGATCACTTAGCTCGCTTTTAAGCTTTCTTCGACAGCGCCAAATGTCATTCCGCACGTTTCGGATCTCATTCAATCGATCGTCAATTGAAGCCATCACGGACACCATATTTAACTTGAACCAGCCATGGACAATTGGTCAATCACGTCGTTCCCTCGGTAAGATGCCGATGAGATCTCACGACGTGGCCATCTGCGGACATGATGTAAAGATCTCCTACCAACATGTCCTCTTGTACCGAAGTCTTTTCAACGCAAGAGCACGAAGTGACAATTGCTTCTGCAGAAGTTCAGCGATTTTGCGATCAGCGCGCAGGATTTCAAAAGCTGCCACTCGGCCGTGAGTGGGTCGAAATGGTTCTTATCCCAACCCACAGGCGGCCCGATCAGGTGTCAGGCCGGCACTTAAGCTGGTGTCGAATGGGAGTATCCGAGTAAATCGGACGGTCGTACCGTCATACTCTGGGTAACAGTTTTGACACCGGCAACTGCCATGCCAGCGAACCCAGACAAGCCATGTCAGCTTCGGGGCTCGTCTGTTACAAACGAGCGGGATTTCGGCGGCGGCGCGCAAAGAGCCGGCCCGGATATGAGGTCGGAGAGCCTTCAATTGGCAGGGCGAGGCGAAATCGTGAGCGATGCGCACCGCCGGGCGCCTCGGCTCAGTGTCTCGCCGTAGGCCAGCGTAGATCTTTGTACCGCCGTCGCACGTGTGGCCGGCAAGCCTGGCGATTGGATCTCATCACAAAGCTTTCTGTGCGATGATGTCTAGCCGGGACTGGCGTTTGTCGCATCTGTGACACTGTATGTATTCATCAAAACAAGACATCCGACGTTGTTCGGTAGCCCGGATTCGTTTGGTAACTAAATCAGCAGCTTGCATGTCAGATGCAACTGGCATGGGGGTTGCTATTGTCCAGCGGCACCGTGAGCGCTGAGCGCGACCAGCGGTGCAACACGGATAGATCAACTTCGCTGGAGCGTATTGGCCACCCAATCGCTCAATGGAGAACCGATGCGGCCACCGGACAGATTATCCTTTTTCGGCACGCTTGTTGTTGTCAGATCGGCCGTCATTCCGAAGGTTGAGGCGCTAGTCTGATCTACCAAGGTCGTGATCTAAGCTCAAAGCGAACTCGCGAATCAAATAACGGCTTAAAGCCTCTTGGGCGAGCGCCGGCAGCGAGCACCTCGAAATCGAACATTTGATGTAGCCTCGCTTCACAGGATCCGGTGCATGCTGCGCCGGCCCGTTGAGGGAACAGAGTGTGGCGTCGCTTTCGACTGTTTCCTTGATTCAATCAGAACTGATGAGGCGGGTGTATGAACAAATCGATCCGGGAGCTTCGGCTTGTCGCTGAAGCATCTGTTTTGGCGATTGGGCTGCTGATGTCGTCAGGAGCTAGCGCGGACGATGATCTGATGAGAACTGCCAGGCAGATCTTCCATCCGATCCCCTCAGTCATTCCTGCGGTAAAGGACAATCCAGTCACGCATGAAAAGGTCGAGCTTGGCAAGATTCTGTTCTTCGATCCGCGGCTATCGGCAAGCGAGATCATTAGCTGCAATACGTGCCACAATCTCGGCAGCGGCGGAGTCGATGCCGGTCCGACCTCAGTCGGTCACGGCTGGAAGGTCGGCCTACGTCGGGCCCCAACCGTCTACAACGCGGTGTTCAATGCGGCGCAATTCTGGGACGGACGCGCCGCGGACCTCAAGGCGCAAGCAACTGGCCCTGTGCAGGCGAGTGCCGAAATGAATGCGACTCCGGATCATGTGCTCGACACTTTGAACTCAATGGCCAGCTATGTCGTCTTGTTCAAAAATGCTTTCCCGAACGAGGCGAGCCCGGTCAGCTTTGAAAACTTTGCGAAGGCAATCGAGGCTTTTGAAGCCACCCTCATCACACCTGCGGCCCCGTTCGATCAGTATTTGGAGGGCAATACACATGCTCTCGATGATCAGCAGAAGTCAGGGTTGGCGCTGTTTATAGAGAAGGGATGTTCCTCTTGTCACAATGGAATCAATGTCGGTGGACAGGCCTACTTCCAGTTCGGCGTGATGAAGAAGCCGGACGCAACCCTGCTTCCGAAAGCCGATAAGGGCCGATTCGCGGTCACCAAGGCGGTCGGCGACGAATATGTCTTCCGCGCGGCGCCGTTGCGGAACGTTGCTTTGCGAGCCCCTTACTTCCATTCGGGCCAGGTTTGGAGCCTGAAGCAAGCTGTTGCCCTGATGAGTGAAATCCAGCTCGGCGCCAAGCTTAGCGACGGGGAAGAAAACGACATTGTCGCGTTTCTGAATTCGCTTACCGGGCGGCTACCTAAGATCGAGTATCCAATACTACCCACCCGTACAAACACGACGCCAAAGCCTTCAATAGACAGATAGGATTAACAGAGCCGGCCTCATGTCTTGCCGAATACTAACAGATGATTGGCACTTCGAACGACTTGGACGGCTGCGATCGTATGTCCGGCCTTTAGCGCGGATCATATCTCCGCGGGTCCTGATGAAGTCCGACAACCAAGGGTTCACATCAAGGATCCGAGCTTTAGAGCTCACACGACTGGTCGGGTTTTCCTGGTTTTCGGTGGCGACCGTTGTCTTTCATCATGCCTTTCTTGCACTTACCAAGCTTAGAACTCTTTGATTTGGATGCGGCTGGCTGCAATTACCGAGGCAACAAGCTTGCCAACGCCGGGAATTTCTCCGAGCGAACGGCTCGTCTCGCTTCGCGCGTGGGCCTTGGCGATCTCCCTCTCCAAATCATCGAGCGCGCTTCCGAGTGGATCAATTTGCTGACCGAGAACCCTTGCAGCCATGACAGCGGCGTCCGGAAGAGTCGTGTCGGCTTCTGCGAGGTCTAAAAGCTCGTCGACGCGGCCGGTGCCCTTGGCGACGACAAGACCGAATTCGGCTAGGTGGCCGCGTAAAGCGTTCACGCTCATCGTTCGCTGTTTGACGAGCAGCTCGCGCGTCTTGTGCAGCATCAGTGTCGCTTGCTGATCAGCGCTCTTGATCGGCACAAAACGCATGGCAGGTCGCGAGACCGCTTCACAGATGGCCTCCGCATCGACGGCATCGTTCTTACCCCGCTTGACATATGGTTTTGTGTAGGCGGGCGGCATCAGAGACACATCATGTCCCATCGCCTTTAGTTCGCGCGCCCCAATAGTGCGCTGAGCCGCAAGCCTCCATGCCAACGCGGCACGGCTCGATCTTCGAGAAAAACTCGCGCATTGTTCGGCGCGTCAGCTTGCGCTTTACGGCCGGCGCAGCCTCGCTAGATAGCGCGTGAATCTGAAAATAGTTCTTGGTGAGATCAACGCCTACAGGTTTGATCAGGTCATTAGGAAATATACGGGGTGCTATGTCCCCCTCTTAGATCGCTCCAATGGCCATGGCGTCAGCGAAGTGCAAAAAAATCACACTGCGGGCCAACATTATGAGATGTGTTCTTTTCACACTCCCTTACACTTGTGCTTTAAGCGATCATACCCTTAGGTTGCATTCGAGCCTACGCCTGACTACACGCCTTCGGGCATTTGGGGGTGCGACATGAGAATAATTGGGGCTGGCGCCTGCGTGTTTGCACTAGCTGGCTGCACGGCATTTCCGCAGTCAGCTGACCACGCAAAAGTCGAGATAGGCGCAATCGTCGACTCGATCGAATGTGAATTGGCTGCCGTCGCGATGAGCAGGGACCCTGAGGTCCGTAGCCGAGACATCATGAAATGGATCGCTGCGACGGACGTTGATCTGACGTTGGTGAGGTCGATCAGCGCCGACGGTAGTGTCAACGTTGCCGGTCCTTGGGGTCTCGCCACTGTTTCCGGGACACCGAGCGGCAGCATCAGCGATGCGGACACGCGGACCAATTCCATCAAATTCGCAAATTCGTTCCAGAAAGCCGTGGAGCATTTTGGCAACACCTGCTCAGGGCCAGATCCGTCTGAAACGCATATGGGCCTGGCATACTGGTTCGAAGGAAGCGTCAAGGCGATCGACAAAGATTCCTTAGTGAGCCTCAGCTTCACGAAGCAATTCAAGATCGTTGCCACCGCGGGCGCCCGGTTTGGCTACACTTTGATACCTGTTACAAATCCGGTCTCGGCCGGTGCAGGACTCGGCGGATCGTCCGACTACACAAATCGCTTCACCGTTGCCCTTACCCCACCACCGCCACCTGCTCCTCCGCCTAAACCACTGCTGGTCTACGTGACGAATTTTCCCAAAACAGCACCGCCGCCGCCCCCGCCGTCACCTGACGTGGGGCGCAGTGACGAAGGTCGTTTTAAACCTCAAGCGGTTCCTTCCTCGCCCGACGCGGCTGAAACCGCGCCGCGGGTTGTTCGCCGACGGGGGCCGCCCCGAAGCGTGTCTCAACCCGCGCTCACGCCAAGGGAGCGGGTTTTACAGGACCCCGCGCTTAATCAGATGCTGCAGCGGCAATCGCCGGTGATCTTGTCGCCCGGCTCGATTCGTTAGATGGTTTTGACGCCGCCGATGGTAAGACTGCGTGTCTGCCATCCGTGGAACAGCGATCAGCGGCGGCGTCAAACCACTCGATTAGAAACTATGGTCGAGCCGACTTGATAAAGGCCTTGCTGACTTGAAGATTGACCGACCTCAGACTGACTGCTTCGCTCTCAACTCACCGTCCGTTGAAATCAGCCAGTCTTCTCCTCCGGCTTTCATTCCATGGCCGGCATAGAAATCAACCGCCATCACTGAGCCTTCCGCAGAACGGCCAAAATCGACTAGCGCCTTGCGCATGTCGGCAGCGGTCCCATTACTCAGCTGAGTGACCTTGAAGTCTAGGCGTTCCAAAGCACGAGCGATGTCGGTCGCATCTCGTGTCGGGTTCGGGACGGTTGCAGGTACGCGCCATCGCCGATGACCAGCGCGACCCGCTCGGCGGCAAAGTGCGGGCACTCCGGCCAGCTCAGCAACCGTCACGTGCAGACTGGGCAAAACCACGTTCTCAGACACTTCGGACGATTCATCGTGCACGGCCATACGCCCCTAAGAAAAGGCACGCCAGATCTTCGTACGAACCGGGTCAATGTCGACACCGGCGCGGTACTCGGGCTTGCCCTAACCTCCGCAGTATGGGGCGATCGGACCGCCGCGCCGGACCGCTTCCTTTCGGTAACCTCAGATCCGACTTAACTACCTAGCTCATGCGTGCTGGCTCGAGACAATCTCAAGCTCGAGAAGCAGCCGGGGAAATTCTCGTCTTATCATTGCTCTATACGACGCAGACAGTCGGCGCATTGACGCCAGACGTCATCATCGAAAGTGCATTCGGAAAGCAGCTTGAGCGCCTCAAGACCGTGGGCGCGGCCCGCAGATGCGAACGTCGCCAGTACGAATGCGCGACAGATACTCGCGATCATCCGAATCGTTCTAGAATGCTGCATTCAGATCGAGACGAACGCCGGTCCATCAGCCATTTGGCTGTCGACCACTTTAGATTGTCTATAGAGTTAATTGTCCCAGTCTGCGAGACTGGTACCCTGTTTTACGGTCCATCGTCCCGCTAGGCGCCCGCGCGGAAGAGAGATCTGACTTCGCCTTTTTCATCGCCATGATCGACCAGCAACAATGAAACGACGCGTCATCATCGTAGACGGGCCGCTGATCTTCTCGCAGCCTTGCTGTGCGCTGGCGACCCTGGGCATGAGGCGCTTTTGGGCCGCCAAGGCGAACGAGGTGGGCTCCGATATCCTAACGCTGCCTCTGCTGGCCGCTCGGCTGGCCGGAGGCTTCCGCCGCGCCGCCGACAGAGAAATGCTCTCCGCGGCCGTCGCGGCGGCACTTCGCGGCGACGGGTATTTGCAGATCGATAAGGTCAAGGATCTTCCTGGGATGGTCCGGGCCGCAACGCAAACGCTGGAACGCGCATGGGATTCGGATCTGGACCTGACGGCTCTTGCGTCAACATCCGAGCGGCTCGCCGACCTCGCCCTCTTGGAGCACAGAGCAAGCGAAGCGCTGCCTTATGGAGCCATGCTGCCACGCCCATTGCGGAATGCCGCGGTCGAGCGGGTCCGCTTTGCCGCCGCCCTCTTTGGTAGCATCTCGCTGGAGGGTCTCGTCGACGTCGCACCGATATGGCGCCCTCTCCTGGTTGCACTCTCGGCGCATTTGGAGGTTTCGTGGAGTGCGCCGGCGAAACTGGGGCAAGACTGGTCTCCCGGACAGGTATCGGTGGCCACGGCGGAGTCTCCGAAGGTCATCCGCGGCGAGTTGAGTGCAGATCCCAGGGCCGAGGTCGTCGAAGCGCTCAGGTGGGCGCGCCAGCTCCTCAGCCGGGGCGTCAGTGCCAGCGACATTGCCATTACCGCCGCGTCGACACAGACCTGGGACGAGCACATGTTGGTGTTGGCGGGCCACGCCGAATTGCCAATCCATTTCTCGCATGGACTACCCGCGCTCGGCTCCTGGGAGGGACAGTCATGCGCGGCCCTCGCCGACGTACTCGGCAACGGCATCAGCCAAGAGCGCCTCAGGCGGCTGCTCGCGCATTCTTCGTCGACCAAGGCGGCCGCCGTGCCCGCCGACTGGGCCGCTGGCCTTCCGCGCAAAGCCGGACTTTTCAATGTCGACCAATGGCGGCGCGCACTGTGCTACGCGCGAGACCACCGGTCAGATCCGGGCGCAGCCGAGCGAACGCTTCTTCCGTTGCTCGACGCGCTGGCTCCTGGGCTTGCGAATGCAGAACAGGCAGGAAAGGCGTTTCTTGGTGGGGCGAGCCTGGGTCTGTGGCGTGACGCGCTCCGAAATGCACCTGCGGCAGCCGTCGCTCTATCGCTCGACAGCCTGCGCATCCGAGACTCTCGCCATCCGGCAAATAGCGTCGTCTGGTGCCCGGCTTCCCATCTGATCGGTACCCCCCGGCGCTGGATGCGCTTGCTGGGCGTCGCCGGAAGAAGTTGGCCGCGGTCGGACGCGGAAGATCCTATTCTGCCGGACCATGTGCTTCCACGCCGTCGCCTCGTACCCATCTCGACCGCCGAACGAGATCGCTTGTACTTCGAGCTGCTCGTTTCGCGCCCCGCCGAAGAGATCGTCCTCTCGCGCAGTCGTCGCTCGACCGAGGGCGCCCTCCAATCCGCCAGCGCGTTGTGGCCGGCCACTCTTCCGGTCCGGATATGCACACGAAGCCGCATCCCGGAGCATGCCTTCAGCGAAACCGATCGGCTGCTGGCGCGAGCGGTCGAGGCTGGAAGGTCCGAGCGCATCAAGGCCGCCTCGAGTTGTTGGCGCGACTGGAACAGGGAGGACGCGACTGCCCACGACGGTACGGTTCGCCCGGGACATCCAGCGGTCCGTCGCGCGGTGACGCGACTCCATTCGGCGACCTCGCTGAAGCTCATGGTGCGTGATCCACTCGGCTTCCTTTGGAAATACGCCCTGGACATGCGTCCCGTTGCGCTGTCCGAGGTGCCTCTGGCCCTGGATCACCTCGCCTTCGGCGAACTAGTCCACGAATTGCTCGCGCGCACGATCAACGCGCTAGAGCCTGCGCCAGGCTTCGTCCGCGCATCGAGCGACGAAATCGAGCTCGCACTGGCAGCCGCGGTCAACCATGTTTTCCGGCAATGGCCACTGGAACGCCCGGTCCCTCCGGCCCTTCTCTGGAATCATTCGCTGGAGGAGGCCGCCCGACGTAGCCTGCGAGGACTGACGATCGACACGAGCTTCAAGAAAGATACCGCGAGCTGGAGCGAGGTGAGCTTCGGCCTTCCTTCGGCCGACGAAGGAACGCAGTCCCCTTGGCCGTCCGGCGGCGAGATTTTCGTCGGATCCTCAAAATTGAAGCTGACCGGAAGGATAGACCGCGTCGATATCGCTGCCGGCGGCCGCGGCGTGAGGATCTCCGACTACAAGACCGGCGCGACGCCCCGCCGCCCCGATAAGGTCGTGCTCGACCGAGGCAAAGAGTTACAGCGCGTACTGTACGCCATAGCCGTCAAGCAGCTCGTTCCGGACACGTCCCAGATCGTTTCGCGACTCATCTATCTCGACGGCGCATCGCCGCCGCTCGCGCTCAGCCGCGATGCCTTGGAGGCAGCTGCAGACGATGTCGCACGCTTCCTCGACAAAGCCTGCGAACTGCTCGAACGTGGACATGCATGTCCAGGACCGGCCGCACGTGAGCCATACAACGACATGCGTCTTGCTCTGCCGGCCGAACTCGACGCCTATCTCGCACGCAAGGCCAAGGCGTTCGGAATCCTCGCCCGCGATCTGGATCAACTCTGGAGCACGCCATGAAGCTTGCGGATCGCGAGCAACGGCTAAGAGTGTTGACGGATCTCGATACGACGCTGTTGGTCGAGGCGGCGGCAGGCACTGGCAAGACCTCACTCATCGCGGGTCGCGTAGCCATGCTGCTTGCAGGCGGCGCGAAGCCCTCCCAAGTGGCTGCCATCACGTTCACCGAACTCGCGGCGGGCGAGTTGGCGCTCCGCATTCGAGGGTACGTGGCGCGCCTACTCGCGAAGGAAATCCCCGACGTGCTGAAAGACGCACTGCCGGAAGGCTTGAACGAAGCACAGAGGAAGTGTCTGACTTCCGCGGCCAAGCATCTCGACGAGATCAGCACGTCGACTATCCACGGCTTTTGTCAGGAGATAATCCGAAGTTACGCCATCGAGGCGGCCCTCGATCCGGGGTCGCGCGTCATGGATGCGCCAAGCGCCAACGCGATGTTCGAGGGTGTGTTCCGGTCATGGCTTACCGACCGTCTCTCCGGAAAGGTCGGATCGGACGATCCGGTCGTCGTGCTGTCCCGACACAATCCCTTGAATGTCGTCGAACTGATTAAAGGCCTGGCGGATCTCAAGCGTGACCATCCGAGGGCTACCACGAGAAGAGCCGACTTCACACGTCGCACCGACATCGAATTGGCCGAAGCCGTCGACGAATTCGTCCGATGGTTCGCCGCCAATCCGGAAGAGACTCGCACCGCAGCGCTGCTGGCGGATCTTCGATCCCTGTCCGCTTTTTACTTCGACTGCTTCAAGTCCGAACCCACGTTCCGCGATCTGTGGCGACTGGCTCATCCGCCGCGGGTCGATGCCATGGAGAAAAAGAGTTTCAGGCTCCTGTCCTACCGTCGAAAAACCGCTTGGGTCCGGAGCTATGGAGCGGGCCGGGGCGAAGCGCTCAATCGCAAGGCCGAAACTCTCTTCGCCAACGTTGAGCGGACCTATCGCGAGCTGCTGGGTCAAGTCGCGGATGGCCTGGTGAACGCTCTTTCCATCGCGCTCGATGATGTCGTCGCGGCCTACGCACGCCGCAAGCAGGAAGCCGCGGTGCTGGATTTCGACGATCTTCTCGTCATGGCTCACGGGCTGGTCCGACAACATGAGCCCGTACGAGCGGCACTGAGTCGCAGGTTCCAGCACATACTCGTCGACGAATTCCAAGACACCGACAGGATCCAGGCGGCGATCATCTTTTCGATCGCCGCAGAAGATAGACCTCAGCGCTGGCAGGACGCCGCGCTTCGACCCGGCTCGCTATTCCTGGTGGGCGATCCCAAGCAAGCGATCTATAGATTTCGCGGAGCCGACATCGAGGCATACAACGAAGCACGCGCAACGGTGGCTGCCCAGACGGGGGGAGCCATCGTCGAGATCACCGCGAACTTCCGCTCGCAGAAGCGGATCATCGAGCACGTGAACCATTGCTTCGAACCGGTTCTGCAAGCGCGGGGCCAGCCTGGTTACGTAGCTCTCACTTCCACGCTCGGCCCTGCCGAACACGGCCTACCATGTGCGGCGAAAGTAACCGTCGCGCTGCCACAGGCCCCATCCGCCGATAGTCAACGCGATGCGGAGGCCGCCCTCGTCGCGGACATCTGCCGCGGTCTAATCGGCTCGATCAGCGTGAAGCGAGCGGATGGATCGATCACGCTTCTCGAGGCCGGAGACATCGGACTCCTGGCGCCGACTGGCAAGGACCTGTGGCGATATGAAAGGGCGCTCGAAGCGCAAGGACTGACCGTCGCCTCGCAGGCGGGTAAGACGCTGCTGTTGCAGCAGGAGACGCAAGACATCCTTGCATTGCTTCGTACGCTCGCCGATCCACGCGACACGCTTGCGTTCGGCGCATTCATGCGCGGGCCCATGGTCGGACTGACCGACGAGGAATTGCTGGATATCGCCGAAGAAGTCCTAGCCGCCGAGGACGGAGTCGGCATGGCCAACTTCGACGTCAGGACACCACTGGACCGGATCTCGAAGTCGGTCGCGAGGAAAGTGCAGGAGGTCCTTCAGCATCTTCGGCGTCGCGCAGCCAGGACCACCCCGCGCATACTGCTTTCCGAGGCGATCGAGCGCCTGCAACTCCGCGTCGTTCTCGCCGCCAGGCATCGAAGTCGCAGCGCACGGGCGCTCGCCAATCTCGACGCCCTGATCGAGATGGCACGCCCCTACAATGTGTCGGGTCTTCAGGCCTTCATCAGGGACCTTCAGTCGGATTGGGAGACCCGCGAGCAACGCTCTGAGGGCCGCATCGACGCGTCGAACGAGGCGGTGGAGCTGGTCACGATCCATTCCTCGAAGGGGCTGGAATGGCCGGTCGTGATTCCGATCAACACGTCCACGGAATTTCCGCCGCCGCCGCGCTTCATCCATCGCCGGTCCGACGACACGCTGCATTGGGTTCTCGGGGGTGTGATGCCGCCGGAGCTTGCTGCCGCCCGAGACGAGGAAAGGCGGGAGCAGACGCTGGAACATCAACGCATGTGGTACGTAGCGTGCACGCGGGCGCGCGACCTGCTCATCATTCCACACTTGCCCGAGGCTTCGGCACAATCGTGGTCCAAAATCGTGGATCTGAGCCACGGCTCGCTGCCTGAAATTGACCTGACGGCCCTCTCGCCGTCGACTTCACCGAAGGAAATCCAGCCGCGGGACGCGTTCGAGAAAGAAGCAAGGGCCGTCGCGACAGCGTCGCCGCCATTGTCTTGGAGAACTCCGAGCACTCATGATCGCGATCGAACGGAGGCCTTGGCGGCCGTCGAGCGCAGCCTGGACGATACATTCCAATTCGTCCCACCGATCGCCGGCGGTCGCATTCGCGGCATCGTTCTGCACAAGCTGATGGAGGAGTTCCTGACGGGAGAACTGGGCGACGAGGATATTGGCGTAGTCGAGGCCCGTGCGGCGGACCTGCTCCTAGAACTCAAGAGTATGGAAGAGCCGACATCCTCGCCAGATCCGGATCCTGTAGAGATGGCGCGGACGGCAATCCGTACGCTCAAGCTTGATGATGTCGCGGCATTAAGGCAGCATCTAGTTCCCGAGATCTCCCTCTGGTCTGATTCAGGCGATGGTCAGTTGGTTGCCGGGCGCGCGGATGCTGTAGCGGTACGAAGCGACGAACCTTTCGCTATCCTGGACTGGAAGAGCGATGTAACTCCGGGTCGCCAGGACAGATCCGACCACATCGCCCAATTGTCCGACTACGTCGCCGCGATTGGCGTCTCAAGGGGCGCTATCGTCTACATGACCCTTGGCGAAATCGTATGGGTGGAGCGCCGCTCAGCGCACTGAGCAATGCCGAGGACCTAGCGCAATTGATCGCGAGACTCATCAGTCTTATCCGATTCAGATCGGCGTCGCTTGCGGCTAGTGAGAGAGGCCGCTGAACATCGATCTGATCTCATCGTCCGAAACATCCGGTTCATCATCAGATTGATCATGCCTTCCATAATGAGAGCCGGAGCGCCGTACCTCGCCTTCGTAGATAGCCCGTCTTCGATACTCTATATCTCGAACGACGCGAACGTCCTCGTATCCGAACTTCGTCATGAGCGCCTTGAGGTCTTTCTCAAAGTCGTCAAGTTCGTCCGGATCGTCTATATCTCCCAAAGACTCATCAATTCGATCGATGAACTCCTTTAGTGCCATTCGAACGTTTGCAACGGCGTCCGACGGCAACGTGCCGAACTCCCGCAGCGATTCTGCTGCCGCATCGAGGTCCTCCAGGGGCATGTAGCCGCCCCAATAGCCCAATACGCGCCCCATAGCCTGCGAAACCGCGTCGCGTACTTCCTGTTTTTGGGCGTCCGGCAGCGCCGAATGAAGCGCTCCTTCGAGCAATGACCGGCATAAATCGGCATCGTCCTGATCCAGATCGGCATCGCACAGATCGGCTGCCGCCGCCGTTACATGCGGAAGCAAACCCGCGCTCCCAAGCGTTTCAAACGACTCCTTGACTAATGCGAGACGCTGAAGTTCGTTTCCCGTGCCGCTTTGGACCATGCGCGACATCGCATCCGACCAGACCTGCGCGAAAGCAGGGCCTGCACGTTCCGGCCCACGGCCGTATAGGCTCCAGCATTGCTTCAGCTCGGTATAATCGGTCAGCACGCCCGCCGCCGCCAGCAAGAAGCGATCCTCGGCGATGGCGCGATCAAGAAAGTCCCTGACGCCGGGGTTGGAGAACCGTATCTTGCGATCCTGTATCGCCAGCACCGAGCCCTCCAACTCTTTGAGTGCCATGCGAAATGCGGCGGGCCGTTCCGCTGCCGAGAGGCCACCGCCGAGCGCATCAAGCATTCTCCCAAATGTTCGCTCCAAATCCGGAAACTCGGTCAGCGGTTCGTTGAAGTACAGCGCCAGCATGAGCGCTCGAGCTTCTCGCCCGAGTTGCGTGCGATAAGGTCGCTCCCAGAGTTCCGACGGATTGTCCAGAACTGACTGGATCATAGCCTGCGTCGGCTTGGCGATGGCGAGATAATCGGGCGATGTGAGAAGATCGATGAGGCGCGGATTGAAATTGCGATGGTCGATGACCTTGAGGAAGAAATCCTGACCCAGCATCGTCTTGAGGTCTGCCCTGCTCATCTCCGAAAAATAGAGATGATTGTACAACATCTTCGCCCTGACCGACCTCGTATAGCGACCGACATCGAGAACGAACTCGCTGGTGTTGATCGCCGGCTCCGCGAGGCGGCCGGAAACCGCTTGCGCTTGCCTCAAGATGTAATTCCGCGTGGTCAGGACGAAGCGAAGATTGTCATGCGATCGCACTTTCTGCAGGAACGGCGGAAAGCGTTGATCGGTGCTTCGCACAAGGTCGCTCGAAAGTGCGACTTGTCCGAGGAAGTCGTCGAAGAAAACAAGTCGCTTCGTTTCATCGAGCGGGATCTCGAAAGCCTCCCGGATGTCGTCAATCACCGAGATATTCCATCCCTGCTCCGCGTGAAGCCAAACAAGCATCCGCGCAAGGGTGGTTTTGCCGACCCCCGGTTCTCCGGAGACAATCAATGATCCGGCCCTGGCCAGTATTGCTTCGGCCGCCGGAACGCTTTCGTTGTGGACGAACTTTTGCGTCATATTCTTTATGAGCGCCATCTCGGTTTCGGTGCGATTATAGACGCCGCTATGCAAGAGGCGTTCGAGCACCGCCGAGCTGGCGAGCCATAGCTTGAAATGTTTGCGTTCAATCTGCGGATGGCGACCCAAGAAATTGTTAAGGTCTTCAGGGCCGAGCACATCGGCATCAGCTAAAGGTGCCGATGGCATTGCCGCCCTTATTTTCGACTTCTGAGACAATGACAACGGCACAGAAGTGGCCAACAGATAGCGGCGAGGACGAATCTTGGCGACCTTCGCATCCTCCGCCTTGCATGCTCGAATCAGGGCCGGAAACGTACTGCCAACGAGGTGCTTGGCCTGAATAACGGCATGACCGGCGCCGCTGGCGAACCTGAAGTCGACACCTTGATCTTTTCCGGGCTTGAAGCTTTCGAACCTGACGCCGAGTTCGGCCTGCAGCAGATCGCGCGTAAGCTCTTCGAAGTCTATCGGGGAAAGTGTTTTGAAGTCGTACACGTAGGAGCCAATCCAATTTGTCACAGGTCAACGGTGATCGACGCTCGAGAAGCGCAGATTAAATTGGTTAAGATCTACGCCACTATCACGAGATGCTCGACCAGGTCGTGACACAATCCGATCCGCGGAAGCGGCACGACGTCGATTGGCTTCCATTCGAATCGCTCCTAACCTGTGCTGGCGCTCGCTCTGAACGCCAACGGGATGGAATCACAGCGCGCTGCACGTTCTGGCCCGATCAATCGAAGCACCCAATCCATTGCCGAGCGAGGGACCCGCATCCGGGCAAAGCGAAGAGCGTTGAAGACGGCGTCGCCTGTTCCATCATGGCCCAGCTCCCCAAGGACAGCGCTGTGAGCGAGCACGTCGAAGGAATTGCCGACGAGGAGCTCCGGATACTGCTCGCCACATATTCTCCCTGCCTTTCTTTCATCGATCAACGCGACCGCCCTTTTCTCGACGCCAAAGGCAATCGTAGCAGCCTCTCCGTCATCGAGGGTCGCGTTCCCTCGACCGATGACCAGATCCGCAAAATGCATCTCGGAAAGCTCATCGAGCTTCGCGACGGATAACAGGCCCTCCGAAATGAGCTCAGCTACGAGGCGCCCGTCTTGTCGGCCATTTCGCCGGTCTTCGCGCAACTCCTCTAGCACGACGTCCATAACGACGAAGGGATTCGGAATCGCTCTCAGAATCCGCGGTCCGAAGGCCGTGGCGTTCAGATTGATGACGGTGCTCGCATCGAGAACGACCGGTGCCGTGGGGTCAATCAGGCATGAGAGCCCCATCGGACTCGCTCCCTTCAATTTCCAGGCCGTCGAACATACGCCGGAGTTCGACGCGATCCAGATGGAGCATCCGTGCGAGCTGGCCTTCGCTCAGAACCCCGCGTCGCCATGCTTCCCCCGCCAGGAGCCCGAGCCTAAGCGTGGTAGGTCGGTCCGCATCAGCGCGATGTAGATCCGCACTGTTCAGGTCTCCCAGCACCTGGGCCGCCTGCTGATCGGTGATGCCTCCGTTCGCCTGAAACCAATCCCACGTTCCGGATTTCGCCAGCTTTAGCTCCTCCAACCGCCGGACGATGGCCTCGCGCGAGACGCCAAAGAAATGCGCAAGCACGATAACGTGCCGTCGGGTCAGCTTTTCCGATCCGAGAGTGACCTCCTTGAGTTTTTGCATCACCGCGCGCGCAGGAGTCATAAATGCTCTACCGAACGTGTTCGCGTAGCGCTCCTCGCGCGAGTTTTCAGTGATGCCTTCTTCCAAGACCTCTGGTTCACGCCGCGTTGACACGAGATGACCCAATTCATGGGCTGCAGTTTGCGCGCGGCGATCGCGGGGGTGATTCCCGTTGAGGAGAATGCATGCTCCTAGCGCGTCGTCGTACGCGAACAGACCTGAAATTCCGCCATCGATGCGACGGATGTAGACCCGCACACCAAGCTCGAGCTCCAACAGCGTCACAATGTCGGAGATCGGACCGAGGCCCAATCCCAGTCTTTGTCGAAGTTCGAGCGCATCTTGTTCCGCCTGCGCCCTGACATCGCCCGGAAGAATCGGACGTTCTGGCGGATAGTTGCGTGGCGGCTGGATGCCGAGGAGCTGTTCCAACTCCGCCTCGGCCTTCGCCAAGCCCTCGAGTTGTTTTACGGCACGTTCGACCGCATCATCTTCCTGTTGGAACAGTTTGCGAAACTTCGGAGTGAGGTTCGCGTGGATCGCCTCCTGCCGCATCAATTCGTTGATAGACATTCGGTAGAGACTAGCGAGGTCGCGCAGCTCATTGATGCGCACGCGCCGCTGGCCTTGCTCGATCGCGACCAGCGTGGTCCGCGAGAGCCCAACCGACTCCGCTGCGTCAGCTTGCTTGAGCTTAACGCGCTCGCGCGCCTCGCGGAGACGTTCGCCGACTTCCGTCAGCGACATGGTATCAAGTAGGCTGACCATTGGCGGCCCACTGAGCAACGAATGACTGTGGTCCCAGTGAATCCATGAAAGATTTCCATTCCTTTTGATGTTGGGACAGCAGCCTGTCCAATTTCGGTCGAACGACTGCTTCCGGCTCCTCTAGCGCGCGCGCCAGATGAAAGACAGCAAGGTTGAGCGGACGCTCTGCCGTGCCCGATTGTCTTAAAGATGCAAGATGATCGAGGTGCAACGAACCGGCGATTGCATATTGTTTGTGCGAGTTCTTGGGCCCATCGAACCCTTCTGCGACGGCGTCGTTGAAATTATTCGCCGAAAGATTCGGCCAAAGATAGGCGTCGTCACGCTCCCGGAGATCTGCCGCATGCACACTCAAGCGGCGGAGCATGCAAGCCGCACAGATTCCACACTGACGACGAAGACCATCGACGGACGCGTGACGATTGTCCCGCCAGCACGATCTCGTTTCCGACCATTCCGTGTCCTTGTCACCGGTCAATTTGACGTACGCCGCAAGGGTCTCGCCCTTGGTGAACCACAGGCGCGGGAATATGAAGTCGATATCAACGCCAAGGAGCGAGCCGAAGAACTTCGTCATCTGCTTCATGAAGCGTGGATGATTGCGATAGTCCTCGTACGCCTGCCCGACCGGGACAAGCGTCGGGCCGATGGCGCCTTGCCCGCTCTCCGGCACGATGACCTTGCGCGCTTTGGCGAAGTATGCTGCCGCGCCGCTCAGCACGGCGAATTTGAACCCACGCGATCGCGCACTCGATTCGATGAAGCGGGAGCCGCCCGGCTTCACTTGATACGGTAGAGTCATAAAGGGCTGCTTTCGGCCCGCCGAATCTTTCGGCTGATCCTTCTTTTTCGAGCCGAGCCGCACACGTATCAACCGGCCGCCGTACTCTTCCGCCATCAGAGCACCAACCGCGCGCGAATCGAGGCCGTCGCTGAAGGGAATAACGGCCTCGGCTCCCGTATCCAGACGGAACAGCCGCTGCACCGGTTGGTCGGCCGGGATTCTGCGCCTCTTAAAGGTGACTCTCCACCGATCGCCCGTCAGCAGCTCGAGCGCTTCATGCAGGTGGTCCGATACGTCCTTTCGGCTCCAGACGTCGGGGTCATGCACCGGGACACGCAGCTCGAAGGCGCGGCCCCAGGCTAACCCCGGACGGCGCTTTATGCGATCACAGAATTCGATGGACGCCGCGAGCAGCATCAGATCGAAGACGATCGGCTCCCAAGTCGTGAAAAAATAGGCCGCAAGATCGTGCGTCTTGAAGATGAGGTTGGTTTCGATTTCGCACGAAACCCGTCCGACGCGGGCGCGTCCGCCAGCTTCATGCACATCGACCTTCATTCCAGTGGGGTCATCATCGTTCATGGAAGCATCACGCCATCTTCGAGGCCCTGTTGCTTACCCAGCACCGATTGAGAGGGAGCGTCGAGGCCCGACAGGCGGCGCGCAAGCGCCGCAATCGGGGCGCTCGCGATGGCGTCATCCATGCGAAGTCTGACGCGGGTCGCCTCTGCATCGGGACTTTGCTTGCGCAAATAGTGCTCTTCCACTTGTCTGCTGCCGCGAGCTGCGCGGTCGCGCAGGGCGCTTTCGACGCCTTCAGATACCGGGTCGACGCCAGGCTGTGGATTGGAGACCGATTGCGTTACGTGATCGAATAAGAGGCGACGCATCGGACTTCCGGCCGAAAGCTCCCTGCGCACAGCTTCGAGTTCGGCCGATTTGTCGTTGCCAAACATATCGATCTGTCGCGGGTCGCCTAGGATTTGGCGAATGGCCCGAACGACTTCGCTGCAGCCCTCCTCACGCCACGTCTCTTCCAAGGCAGGAACAACACGTCCGGCAACTTCGAGGGGCTCAAACGCCGCCTTGTGCGCCCACTCTGCCAATTTCTTCCAAGCCGCCGTCATACTGAGGCTTTTGTACGGACCATCACTCACGGGCGATCCTCCATGTCAGAAATAATTGCAAAAAAATCTGACAATGTCAAATATGGGAACGTCACGTTTGCTGCTGCCTCCGAGGGCGTGGAAAATCCGTCGATTTGCGATTTCCGCTATTTTTGCCGCCCCGTCGCTGAAAAGAACGACTGACGACCTCGCAGAGACGCGTTGGCCGGCCGCAGGGAAGCTTATCTCGACGTTGCGCCGCCAATCACGAGCATCCGCTTACTTCCTATCGGCTCGATGTTCATTCGCCGGCGTCAGCGCCGCATACGAAACCCGGCGCACGATTCTGACTAGCCGTCCGTCGCGCCAGTCGGAGCAGCCTGGAAGATGGCCTGCAAGACTTCTTCGACCGAACCGGCCGCACAAAAAATATCGCCGGTTACGCGATGCGCATGGCCGCTGATTTCTTCGAAGCGATAGCTCGCTTCGAAATCCTCGTAAGATTCCGACTTCGGCCTCAGATCAGCCGATGCGACCGCCTCAAATACGTCGACCGCGCCATTGAAAACACAGGGCTGAATGTTCACGACTTTTCCGTACCATTTGAAAGCACCTCTTATCGCGTCCTGTTGCTCGGCCTTTTCTCGTGACACCGTCCGGTTCACGACAGCGCCATCGACAAGGCACACGACGCCGAGATCCGTCACGATTTGCGGCATCCTGGTCGTCGGAATTATTTTGATCTCGTGCAACAATTCCGTTTCGTGGTGAAACAAATTGCGAAGCGCCTTGAGCGCCATAAAATTGGAGGAGCCGAACAGGCTCCCCTTTCCGGCCTTCCTCAGTTTGTCGTTGAAGCTATGAAGCGCATCGAGGAGATTGAAGAGCGAGTCCTCGTCGGGCTCTACGCAATGGCGAGCGTAAGCCCGAAAAAACCTATCGGCTGCGGCGTCAATCGTCTGGAGAGAACTCGTCATTTCCAACCTGATAGGATAGATCGACCAAGCGTGCACGCTCCTTAGCTGCTTCCTGATTCACTTTCGTCGAACAATTTCACCAAGCTAAGGGCGAGCTCACGAATGGATCCGAATTCGATCGGTTCCGTTATGAGGCCGTAATGGCGCGCGAAGACTGCGAGCAGTCCCGCGCAGACCCCCCACAAGCCCGGCGGTGCGTCGTCGTCGATTTCCATGATCAGTTCCCGAATGCGGTCTCCGACCGAAGGATGGTCATCCGATGACGCCCAAATCGGCTTCGGCGTGATTGCGACGATGACCAGCTTCGCGAAAAGTATTCCGATGATCCGCTTTGCCCTCACGAGCGGGTGGCCCGCGACTTCCGCGTACTCGGCCACCTTTCCGAGCATCGTTTCGCGTGCGTATGCATCAGGCCTTCTCCTCGGCGATCGGATCGAGTCCATCGCATTCCGGGTCGGCCTGGATCAGCCCGTGCTTGATCTCGTGAAGGATGACGTAGGCCCCGGCGAAGCATACGAAGTCGAAAGCGAACTTCTGGTTCAGGTCCGTAAACCTCGCACCGAAATCGGGGGCGGGAATGTTCGACGGCCAATCGAATTCCGAAATCGTCAGCGCCTCGTTCAGCCGCCGGACCCGCTGCAAGGCTTCGGCGAATTCTCCATCATATGCGCCCTGTCCGGGGATGCTGTCGAGCAGCTCAAGATCGAACGGCTTGCGCGCGGCCAGAAGCGCCGGAATTGCGTCGCTGTAGGCCTCCAGCGCCTTCCAAGCCGCGAAGCCCACCAGCCAGATCGACTTGAGCGCTGTTTCGTTGACCTGGATGGTGCCGTAGTTCTGCTGGAGCTTGAAGCCCTGTCCGTCCTGAAGACGGACGCGGTCCCGCTGCTCACCCCAGGCCTGTTTGAGTTCCTGCGTTCGCTCCGGAACGGCCCCCTCGAGCAAGAGATCGGCTTCCCGCGAGATATCCATCGATCGACTCCGCTATCGGCCACGCATCCGGTGGATGCTTCTCATGCTTACCCCGCGCTTACTTTTAGAAGATCGCGGTAAGCGAAGCAGGGGAAATACCAACTAAGGAATTGAAAATACCGGGGCGCCCGGAACGATTCGAACGTCCGACCCTCAGATTCGTAGCCTGAATCCGTCGGTTGAAGTGCTAGCCGACGTCGATGTTTGGAAATCGCCCGACGGCCTTAGCCTTTGCAGTGATTGTTACATCTCCGTAGTCCTCAGAAGCGTTGCGCGGCGCGTGCCCCTGGATAGCATCGAGCACACGCATGGCCACCTCCTGTTCAATGCCAACAGTCTTGAAGCGATGACGCCAGCCGTGGCTCGGGTCTACGTTCGGGTCCTTCACGACCTCTCGCACGAAAGCATTGACCTTATTTCGCGCGGTCTTCACCGCCTTGCGGACGCCAAGGTCGCCGGCTTTGGGGTCTATGAAGAGATAGCCACTCTTTGACTCCTCAAAGAACTCCGAAAAGCCCTCTTCTATGATTTGCCGGTGCAGAACGACGTCTCTGGCTTCATCGGTCTTCACGGGGCCAGCTTCGGGCGTTACGTGCACGACCCAATGCTTGCCTTCGCGTCGGACATCCTCCTTGCGAAGCTGAAGCATCTCGCCAACCCGCGCCCCCGTGAAGGCGCACAACCATGGCACCCACCGTTTGGCTGCCGTCAGCTTCGGCGCCTCCCTGCCCGCCGCCAAACTCCGGGCGTGTTTGAGAATGGCGGATGCCTCCTGGTCGTAGAAGCCCTTCGACCTGAGCTTGCGTGACTTGCCCACCTTGATGGTGAGTCCTTCGGCAGGATTGCTGGCCATCCGTCGATTCATGACTGCCCAGCCGAAGACCGTCTTTAGCCCCGCGAGGTCACTGTCCTTTACCGTCTTCGCGCTGGCGCCACCCTGAAACCTGTGATCCTTGTACCGAACAATGTCCTGCGGCGTCACGCGGCTCGCTTGGTCATGCTTCAGGAACCCCACAAGCTTTGCCACAGTGTTGCGATAGCTCTCGTAGGTGCTCTGCTTGCGACCAGCAGCCTTCGCCTCCTTCCACCAATGCTCGACCAGTGCCGATAGTGAATCGGCGGAGGCGCCGCCCTTGGCATCATTCTTCGCTTGCTCTGCGCGAGGGGGCCATTCCGGGAACCGAATCGCCTGGGGTTCGGGCAAGTCTTGGCCTTGCCCTCTTACGAGTTTCGCCAAAGTCAAACTTGCACGTTGTATGGCCGCGCCCAGGGCACGGGCCATGGTTCGGCGGTTCTGATCGTCTATGACAATCCCATTGGTCGTCAGATAGCCGTTTGCAGCGTCCAAACACGCTTGCTCCATCCGGAAAATCTTGTCCTCTGGCAGCTCTGGGGCACCATCTAACGCCCGCTGAGAGGCAGCCAGGATCTCTTTCCTGGTCTGCGGGGGACCAAATAGGCGATCGCCAGCCACGGTATCCCAGTTGGTCTGCTGGCTTGGATTGTCCCTGTACTGCTCTAGCCATTGATCGTGGGCGACCGTGGCGAAACGGTGCGCTTCTCGCTCGGTCAGGGGTACCGGGCCCGCGCGCAAATTCGCCCAGCGAGCCTCTAGCTCGGCGAGCGCGTTCGCATGCCGCACCTTTGCCTCCGCAGGATCGCGGGTCTGGAGGCTTACCTTTTCCTCGCGCTTGCCAACAAGCTTACGCAGATCCTCCGGAACGGCTTTCCGGAGCTGATAGATTCCAGTTTTGGGGTGCTTCCACGGACGCGACATGGCTAACGGCATTGTACCACTCTTCTGTACCACTGAGGAGCGGGTAAGCCGTTGAATTTGCTGAATTGCTTTGGATATCAGGCTCTTAAAAGAGCGGTGGTGCCCAGGAAAGGACTCTGACCTCCAAGTCAGGACCGGAAACTACTCCGGTCGAATCGCGCCAGTCACGCGGTCCGCGCCATGCCTGGCGCACCAAAAAAAGCCCGGCCTCCTCCGGAGGCCGGGCGAAAGTCACGCAGGAACGACGCTGCTTTATGCATCGCACCAGCTTTCGTCGGTAGGGAGGACTTACCGGCGATCGATTTCGGCGAGGGCATTCGCCGTCAAAAAAGGAGAAACGGATATCACTCCGCGCGAAATCTGGAGCCGCTTGCCTTCCGCTCCTGTCGGAAACTTCACGACTTGTCCACCACTCGCCCGCTGTCCGGTTGGGACGTCAGTGCCTTGATCGAGCTGGGATCCTTCGCGCAAGCGGTTTGGCTGCCGTGCCCTGAAACACAAGCGGCAGTTTGCCGTCGCGCAGCAGCATTTGGCACGCCCCCCAAAAACCAACAACGCTCGATTACCTTTCCCGGAGCGCGTGCCAGGACGCGAATTTCGTATGACGTTCCGTAAGGACGGTAAAATAGATTGTTGTGATGGGACGCATCCACGCGATGGATAAATGAAAAAGTAGGGCTGTGCTTCGCGTGGAGCGTTAATGACGTCGCAATATGTGACCTGATCGGACGTCGCCGGCATGCTGTCGGCCGCCGGGTCGAGAATCGAGCTTGTCGCCGGCTGTATGCGACCGCCTCCGCCGACGCCCGGCGGCATTCCGAGGCGCTGGGAACTTTGGGAGCTCGCAAGGACATCGTAAGCCCCCAAAGCGCGTGCATCTTGTTCACAAACGCGTTTGCGAAACGCTCCGCACCATCATGGCTCAGCCCGCAACTCGCGTGCGGCGGCCACCATATTGACGAGCGCGGGACGCACCTCCTCCCAGCTTCGAGTTTTCAGTCCGCAGTCGGGATTGATCCAGAGCTGCCGATCGGAAACTCGCTGCCGCGCCAACACAATCAGCTGTTTGATTTCCGCCGCTGCGGGAATGCGCGGTGAATGAATGTCATAGACGCCGGGCCCGATCTCGTTGGGATATTTGTAGCTCTTGAAGGCCTCGAGCAATTCCATCTTAGAACGCGACGTCTCGATTGAAATGACGTCAGCATCCATTGCTGCGATCGCATCGATGATTTCGTTGAACTCGGAATAGCACATGTGGGTATGGATCTGAGTTCCGTCGGCGACAGCGGACGAGCAAACGCGGAAGCTGTCCACTGCCCAATCGAGATAGTTCCTCCACTGCGATTTGCGTAGCGGCAATCCCTCCCGCAACGCAGCCTCGTCGATCTGGATCATAGTCGCTCCAACCGCCTCAAGATCGATCACCTCATCTCGGATCGCAAGAGCGATCTGACGGCATGTCTCGCTCCGCGAGATGTCGTCGCGGACAAACGACCAGTTCAGGATCGTCACCGGTCCGGTCAGCATAGCCTTGACGGGTTTCTTGGTCAGAGACTGCGCGTAGCGCCACCATTCAACGGTCATCGGCTTCGGCCGGGAGACATCTCCGAACAGGATAGGCGGACGAACGTACCGCGACCCATAAGACTGAACCCAGCCGTGCTTGGTGAAAGCGAATCCCAACAGCTGCTCGGCAAAGTATTGAACCATGTCATTGCGCTCGAACTCACCGTGTACGAGCACGTCCAGGCCGATATCTTCCTGCCACTGCACGGTACGGGCTGTCTCCGCTTTCAGAAGCTGCTCGTACTGCGCGTCATTCAGCGCTCCCCGCGCATGAGCCGCACGCGCATTCCGGACGTCGACCGTTTGCGGGAAGGATCCGATGGTTGTCGTTGGAAACATCGGCAATGCGAACGCGGCCCGCTGGACGTCGGCACGCTCGGTGAACGCACTGCGACGGCGACGCATGCTATCGTCGATCGCGGCCATTCGTCCGGCGACATTCGCATTGTGGATCTCGGGCGATGTTTCGCGGGTCACGGCGGCGTCCTCGGAAAGCGCAAGTTCATCGGCCACCTCGGCAGCATGGCCGGCCAGCGCTTTGCCCAATATCGAAAGTTCCTTGATCTTCTGAACTGAGAACGCCAGCCACGTCTTCAGATTGGGATCGAGATCGGTCTCTAGCTCAATGTCGATCGGAACATGAAGCAGCGAGCAGGAAGGAGCAATCTGAACACGGTCCCTACCCAGCTTTTTGACCAAAGGGGCAAGTTGGTCGAGCAGCGCCGCAAGATTGGAGCGCCAGACGTTGCGACCATCAACGACGCCTAGCGAGACCACGAGATCTCTGCGGGCTGTGGCGACAATTGCGTCCAATTGGTCGGGTGCCCGAACCAGATCGACATGAAGCCCGGCAACGGGCAAGGCAAGGGCTGTTTCAAGATTGTCGCCGATAGCCCCGAAATAAGTGGCCAACATGATTTTAAGGGCCGGCACAAGCTTTGCGAAATGAGCATAGGCCCGGCGGACGGCCGCCCGCGACGCTTCGTCGACGTCCATCACCAGGCATGGCTCGTCGAGCTGAACCCATTCCGCACCGCGCGAGGCTAGTTCGCGGAGAACATCGACATAGACTGGGAGGAGCCTATCAAGCAGCGACAGCGGATTGAATGCGGGATTTGCGCTTTTGCCGAGCTTCAGGAAAGTGACTGGGCCAACTAAGACGGGGCGCGTTTGGTAGCCGAGGCTTTTTGCCTCCTCATATTCCTCGATCGGCTTTCGAGAGGAATACTTAAAGATCTGATCCTGGTGAAATTCCGGCACCATGTAGTGGTAGTTGGTATCGAACCACTTCGTCATTTCCTGTGCTGCTACGCCAGGCCCATGCTGAGTGTGATCACCGTCCTGAGCGCCACGTGCCATGGCGAAGTAGGTCTTGAGCGACACAGGACCTTCGGTCCAGCCGTAGACGTCGGGAATGGCTCCGACCATTACGCTGGTATCGAGCACCTGGTCGTAGAGCGAGAAGTCATTGGAAGGAATGACCGTCACACCGCAGGATTTCTGCCGTGCCCAATTAGCGGCACGAAGTCCACTCCCCGCCTCGAGGAGCTCGGCTTCGCTGGAGTTTCCCGCCCAGTAGCTCTCGAGCGCGAACTTGAGTTCGCGTCGTGGGCCGATGCGTGACGTCCCCAATGTGGCAACGGGAAGCGAAAGAATAGACATAGATCAGACCCCATAATTGGGGCAAAGGCCATGGCGGACGCGTGCAGCGAATATCGCGTGAGCGACAGCTGCTTGGCGCACACCGGGACACCCCGCCCGTGGACGATATATTGTCGAGGCAGGTCTCCTGGCTCGCGGGTCGTCGCTGCTGTCCGGCCTTCCCAAAGCCGCATGGCTTCAGTGACTTCGTTGGACATCGGCTCGCCGCTTACAGTTGCGGGGGCAGCGCCGGCATTGCACCGGCTTCCCTCTTAGCTCCGGATCAAACGAAATCCGAAGACCACGACGGCTGGCATTAGACGCACGAGGATCGATCCGTCAACCTACTAAGTGTTGCCGCGATATTGCCCAAGCGATTGCCAGCTGTACCAGGTAGGGCACAACGGTCTTACTCCCGGCCTGGTAAAAACGCGTGGATCTGTGAAGCCTCCGCTTATGAATGCGTCCGCTCAACGCCCTCTTGGCGTAGTCGTGAGCTAACGCGAGCAGAACGAATGCGCTGGGCGCTTCGACATCTGCGTGATCGCGACAAGCCTGCTCTTTTCCGTCAGCAGCTTCTCGAACTCGCCCGTGAGGAAGTTGCGATCATGCTCGGCCGACATCCGCTTGAACACAGCGCCATGAGGCTCCTTAGGAATTGCCAAGGCCGGGATTGCTCCAGGATCGCACGGATGATCAGGTCGGACTGCCTGTGTACGGCGGACCCCGCGCCGAGCCGCGAGCTCGATCGCCTCCATGGCGTTGGTCAAGATGATCTCCTCGGTGCGCCAAGCACTTACGTGCTGAGCGACTTTGGCGCGCCTTCGTTGTTTCCGTCGCCGCTGGCGAGTAGTGCAGCCTGGACGTTGGCATGCGCGACATCGCGGGAACAGTTCCGGACCTCAGGATGCACGCTGACTTGCGAAACTGGAGTAAGCGGCGAGAGCGCGGGCGGCGGGGATCTGCTATGACCCTAGGCTCCATGCACTCGTGCATGGTGCGCGGATGCCGAGCTTCTCGTATGTCTTCAAGATCTCCGGACCGATCTCGTCGCGCGTGGAGACCGTCTCTTCGGCTTCGGCCGTGACGTAGCTTTAGATATCCTGCAAGTCGATCTTGGGATGTCGACGCCCGTCCACCTCGCCTCGTCTCCTCAGCCAGCGACGATAAGCCCCAACGCGGCGACTGGAGCATCGAGGCGGCTTTGTCCTTATTCGAGACAAATTTGACGGTGTTCTCTGACAGAGCCCTTCGATGGTTTCTCGGAGTCGATCAGCGCCTTAAACTCATAACGATGTTGATCGAACTCGATGCGCCGCACGCGGTCGGCGGCCTTCTCAAGCGCGACATCTATTACTTCGTTCGCAAAATCGAGCGGTGAAGCCTTCTGGACGCGGGCTGCTTATGCTGTCTTAGACTGGACACAGGTGTCAGGCACCGGACAGACCACCGCGCATTGCGGCGTGTCGGAATGGCCCTCGCACTCCGTACACTTTTTGGCATCGATAACGTAAATGTCGCGCTTGAGGCTGATCGCCGCGTTGGGACACTCGAACTCACATGCCCCACAAACGGTGCATTGCGAAGCGACGATCTTGTAAGCCATGCCTTCCGACTCCTTAGGCGAGCGATGCCATTGGCGATCCCTTTCAAATGCCGTGCCAAGGACAGACGCGCTCAATGATGGTCAATTTGCCCAGGGGTGCTGTCCCGGGTCTGAGACCATGTTGCATCTGCGACAGCAACGGGCCACTTCAATTTCAAGCTATGCGAGCCCTCAGGCCCTACTCCGAGAGTCACTCGCGACTCGACCGCTGGGCGCTTCCGTCGTTTGTCTTGCATGGCAGCGCGGGGCCAAGCGACGCTCGACGATTCCGAAACCGGCGGCGCGACTAAAAGCCGCGAGCCGACGCACGTCTACACCGGATCTCGGCAAACCTCCGGTCACACGCCCTGACTGGAGGTTTTGTGCAAGCCTCGCTCACGGCTGCAACGTTAACTCCGCGGATTGACTCGCTGGAGGCCTGATAAAAAGGGTTTGTGCTACAATAACTTTCGGCATCGCTTCGGAGGGAAATGAAGTTCCGCCGGGAGAAGCGTTACTGGCTTTGCAAAGTGACCGATTTAATTGCAGTCAGCCGCATGCCTGGTGCCGAGTAGGCATGGCGGCGCGGGCGAGCGCTGGTACGTTTTGCCTGGCTCTGCTCAGCCACTCCTCATGCAACTATTTTGGACGAAGTGGAACAGGGCTGAAAGATGACTGTGCAAATTGCTTCAGCCGCATGGCCTTTCCGAACAGATGGCCCTGCGCAAGGTCGAATCCGAGTTCGGTCACAGCGATCAGGTCGGCGTGGCTCTCCACACCTGCGGCGACGGTGCGCACGCTGTACTCTTTGGCTAGATCGACGATATGGCGGCACACCGTTCGCTTCAGGGGTCCATTTCCGCAACCGGCGACGTACTGCCGGTCCACTTTTAATTTCATGAACGGGAATTTTTCCATCCCCATCAGCTGCGGCCAATTGGCGCCGACATTGTCGATTGCAAGGCCAATGTTGTGAAAGCGAACCTCACGTGCGACCTCGATCAGGAGATCTAGGTTCTGGATCGCTTCCTCGCTATCGATTTCAATCGTCAAGCCGCCGAAAGCGGGGTGCGAGGGCATGCGCTGACAGAGATCGCGTACCGCTTGCGGGTCAATCAGGAATGCTGCCGGGAGATTGATGGAGAGATCGATCGAAGTTTGCTGCTCCAGAAGATACTGCCAATCTTTGATCGCGCGGTCGATCACGAACTGCGACAACTCCCTGAAATGCGGATCGTGAGCCTCCGCGATGAAATAGGCCGGTGGAACAACGCCCCAGGTCGGGTGCCGCATTCGCACAAGCGCCTCGGCGCCGCGGCGGCTGAGGGTACACGCGTCAAACTTCGGCTCATACCAGAGCTCAAGCCAGCCAGCGTGTAAGGCTTCCCCGACATGGACCGCGGGACGGGGCGCCGGCTCTCTGGGCAAGAGCATGGCGACCCGATCGCGCAGCGTCTCGGCTGCAAACGGCGTCCTCAGCGGCGGCAGCATATCAAGTCCATATTCGCCCCCGACCTGCTGCACTGCCGTCATGATGATCGACTCGCGGGCGCCGAACGCCAGCACTCCGCCTGCAAATCCTTCGCGTACGAGTATCTCGAGCAATCGTCCAGGCTCGATGCGATCCGAGCCAATGCCGAGCAGGATCAGATCAGGGAAGTCCGTGCCGAGTACGTGCGACAGCTCGTCAGCAGTCCCGCATTCGCTGATAACAAACCCCATATCCTCCAGCACATCCCGAAGAAAGGCGCGCAGATGCCGCTTGCCGACGGCCACGCACGCTCGCGGCCGCACCTTACGCTGTCCGAAGATTACAGGTTTTCCTCCGACTAGTTCGGCCTGCCCATGCTCCATTGCAACCACTCCCGTTCCGTGACGGTCCCTTAAACGAGGAGGGAAGGTAAACAAGCTGTGCTTGCCATTATCTTTCGATTCTTCGAGGTAAGCTTAAGATAGTGCATTAGCGTGCAAAATCTTTCGCGATGTTGTTCAGACGATTTTGTCGGGCGCACGCGTATGATACCTCTCCCGCCTCGCGCAACCTTGTACGAGTGACGCACACGAGTGTGGGGAATCTCACCTTCGGACGCGCGGAGCTGATGCGCCCTATGGCACGGCAATTACCATGCCGCAAGATCTACTGAATCGAGTCGCTCGTGGGTGATGATCGGAAATCACTCTTAAGAAATGTTTGATCTTCATGGCCGGCCTGCCCACGCGCGAATGTGCCGTCTCGTGGATTTCCTTTCCAATCGAAGGAAGTCCATCATGAGTTCGCAGCAGGTCAAGCCGCAGTCGATTCTGAGAACGGCAACAGCTTGCACTTACCTCACCTCTGTTGCTGTAGCGAGTGCGGACGTCCTATTCCCTATCGAGCTTGATAGTTGCTCTCAGTTGCGTTTTCTGTATCCTTCTGAAGCATGGATATCCTCATCTAACTAACGGGTGTTCGTGTTGGCGCTGAAGCGCAAGGCCTGCCCCACGGGGCACGGCTTTGCGCAAAGGCGTGCCAGGAGATGAGAACGCGATCGCAGAAGCCGTCGGAAAGCTACTTTCTGAATTAGGTGGCCCCGGACCAGAGTTCAGCCTTGAAGGCGCGAAGCAGGCTGCTTTGCGCCTGATTCAGGATTCCGAAGAGGCTTCATTTTTGTCGTCGAGGAACAAGCCACCCGGCAGATTGTAGGGGTCGCTGCCAGCCACCTCGGCCGTACAGGCCGTGAGAGCAGCCGGAGCGTACGGTGTGCTTCAGGAGCTATGGATTCTCGCGACTTCCGAAGCTCTGACCACGGTCGGCATCTGCTCGAGGCGGTACATTCGGAGGCGAAGCGCCGAGGCTGGCAGATGATTGAGGTTGCGTTGCCCCCGGATGGCTATCCAGCTTTACAACGGGTACGTCGTTTCTACGAGGAGAGGGGATATCGGGTTGGAGGATTGCGCGCGCGCAAGAGGCTATGACAGTGCGTCGCGGCCGAGGATGATCGAGAACCTCGACGCTGATGCGGTGCTTACTCCTACTGCGAGCGGATTACCTCTTCGACCTTCTTGGCGGGTATCAGCGATCAAATCGTTCTTCATGGTGCGAAGCGATACCATGGTCTTCTCAAGGCTCGTGGACCGCGAGCCGAAACCTGCCCGGCTAAAAGGCGCGGAGCCAGGTCGGCGGCGACCCGTTCGGGGGCGAAGCCCGACCCCAGCCTTACAAACGATGGCCGAGTCGTTCTTTCGTGCTTCCCACACAATGCGACTTACTGACGCCGGTTTCGGATCACCGCACACAAACGCGATCCATTCGTCGCCAAGTACAATGCCTCGGCAACTGGCAAGCCAATCATCTACCGGGCTCCTTCCTGCATCTTGATTCGGTGGACCGTCGCGTAAAAGGATTCGGTACCACCTTGTCACTCCTGCTGGCGAACGTTCAAGGAAAGTGAGCGAGATCAGCCATCAACACTGATCCGGTAGAGGATTCCGTAATGAGCAATGTGCCGTTTGCCGCCTCCAATAGGAGGTTCGTGCAGGTCGCGCCAGCGCAGGACTTGATGCGGGCGATCGTTTCGCCGTTCGGCGCCATGACGAAGACGTGGCCGAGGGAGGCGTGCGCGACAAAGAGCCGCCCTTTTTGATCCATCGTCAGCCCGTCAGGATCGCTGTTCCCGAAGAACAGGCTGAACCGTCCCACCTTCCCAACCCCACCGTCACGCATCAGCGGCACGCGCCAGATGCTGTTGTCGCGCGTCATTGCAACGAGCAACACGGCCTCGTCGGGACTGAGCACCAGCCCGTTCGGGCTTGACCCGTTCGAAATCAGGCAATCGAGCCGGCCGTCAGAACACAGTCGGAACACCCGGCCGGTCGGATCGTGCAATCCAGTTTGCCCCTGATCGGTGAAATAGATGTCGCCGCTGGTCGCGATATGCAGGTCGTTGCAGCCTCTGAAGGACTCGGAATTGCGGTGCCCCAGAAGCGGGCTGATAGTATCCCGCTGCGGATCGAGCTCCATGGGGCCGTTCATTTAATCGGCCACCAGCTCCCGGCCATCAGGTGCGATCTTCAGACCATTCGGCCAGCCGTCATATTCGATTATCAGAGACCAGATGCCGCCGGGCGAAATCCGGAAAAATGCGGCCGCGGGATATCGACGACGTAGAGATTCCCGGCCTTGTCGAACGACGGCCCCTCGATGAAACAATCCACCGGATGGCCCCCGCGGTTGGCATCCGCCCATTTCTAGGAAACACCAGGGCGACGAAATTCCGCCGGCATCGACGAGAACACGCGGGTTTCAACCAGCTGAGGCGGCTTGTCGAGATACATCATGACGCGCCTCCCAGCGTGCGGCGCGGCTGTCCCTCATATTTGTAGCCAAACTGCTTGGGCATCGGCCCCTTGTTACGATCCTTGCGCCTGGTCTGTTCCCAGGCGTGGGCCAGGATTCCGACCGCGCGCGACAGGCAGAAGACGCCGCGCGCCAGCGGAGGCGCGAAGCCGAGCTCGCCATAAATGACCGCGGTCGCGCCATCAATGTTCACTGGGATGAGTTTGCCCTTGCGCTGCTGCATTACGCGCTCGATCGCGCGGGCGGCCTTGGCATAGTCGCCGCTGACACTGCCCTCAGCACCTGCGTCTTCCACCAGCGCCAATAGCGGTGCCGCGCGCGGGTCGACCGGATGAAACCGGTGGCCGAAGCCGGGCAGATATTTGCCGCGCCTTGCGGTGAAATGGTCGATTGCGGCGGCCGCGGCCTCGCCTATCTCTAGGCCATCGCGCCTCCGCAGCACATCTTCGTAGAGTTCGACCGCCTGCTCCCCTGCTCCGCCGTGCACGTCATCGAGTGTATTGATCGCCGAGGCCATCGCACCGTTCAGGGGCAGCCCGCAGCTCACCGCCATTTGCGCAATTGCGATGGAGGGCGCGTGCGGACCATGGTCAACGGACGCGACCAGCGCAGCTTGCAGCAGCCGCTCCTGCGCTGGCGTCGGCAGATCGCCGCGCAACATCAGCCAGATCATGGCGGGAAAGGAAATCCGGCCGATCAAATCTTCGATTGGATAACCCCGATAGGCGATGCGACCGGGCGCGATGTCGCAGATGGAGGTTCGCCACCAACGGGCCGCTTGCTGTCGCAATTCTTCTTCGCTCATTTCCGGTTCCGCCCCTTCAACCTGCCGATTGCCAACCGCCGCAAGCCGTCGAATATCATGATATTGGTCCGTCCGCGGCCACGCAGACGGGCCGGAAATCAGCCCCTCCTTGCTTTGGTGTCCCGACGGCCCGGCTTGAGACCAGTTGCTCGACCTCCGCATACGAATAGCCGAGCCGCTGCAACCATCGCTCGGTGTCTGCTCCGAGCCTCGCAGGTGGTGAAGGCACCGAAAACTCCTCATCCAGCCGGAAGCCCGGCCGCGTGATTCGTAACGGCTGCGCACCGTCTTGTTCTGGGGCCAAAGTCTCGACGAATCCGCGCTCGAGGAGCTGTGGCTGCTGCAAAACCTGCGAGACCGTCAGCACGCAGCCTGCGGGGACTCCAGCCAGATTCATTTGGGCCTCCCATTCGTCAGCGGGCTTGCAACCCAACGCCTTGTTCAACTCCGTGTTCAGCGCTGCGCGATTGACCTTGCGCATCTCGCGCCCAGCAAAGCGTGGATCCGTCTTCAGGTCCGGTCGGCCAATCAGGTCGCATAGGGCTTGGTACTGCTTCTGCTCGTTGGCGGAAATGTTCAGCGGGCCTGTTGCGGTGCGGAACGTGCCGGAGGGAGCCGCGGTGAAGTTCTCGTTGCCGATGGGTTGCGGCTCGACACCAGCGTTCAGGTGGTTGGAGACGACCCATCCCATCGCTGCGACGGTGGCTTCGAGCAGGGACACGTCAATGAACCGACCGCGGCCGCTATACCGCTGGTCGACCAGAGCCGCGGCGATGGCAAAGGCAGCAGTCAGTCCCGCAATCGTGTCGGAGATCGGAAAGCCCGTGCGCAGGGGAGCCGAGGCCATATCGCCAGTGACGCTCATGGCACCAGACAGACCCTGAACGATCTGGTCATAGGCAGGACGGGCGGACCACGGCCCGCTCTGCCCAAAGCCGGAGATCGCGCAGTACACCAGACGCGGGTTCTGCCTGCTGAGCACATCAAAGCCTAGGCTAAGCCGTTCCATCACCTTCGGCCGGAAGTTTTCGAGCACCACATCTGCTTCCTTGACGAGCCGCAAGAATACCTCGCGGCCCGATTCCGACTTCAAGTCCAGCGCCACGGATTGCTTGCCGGCGTTCACCGCGACAAAAGAGAGGCCCTGCAGGCGCTCTGCCCTTTGCGGATCGGCGCCGAGGCGCCGCGCGAGGTCGCCGCCGTTCGGATTTTCGACTTTGATGACCTCCGCGCCAAGACGCGCGAGATGATAACCGCAGAACGGACCGGCCAACACGTTCGACAGGTCCAGGACGCGGATGCCGGTGAGCGGCAGAGACATCTGAAGAAGCCTTCCTTAGGTGATCCGATGGTGAGGGCTTGGTGTGCGAGCAGCTATTTCAGTTGTTGAGCGGCGCGTTCCGCGAAGCGATTGGTGAAGGTTTTGTTCAAGTCGATCTTTGCGGCAGCGATTTTTGGATCAGAGTCGCTCAGGACAGCCAGCGGGACCTTGGCCGCCTCAATGTCCATCTGCCCGGTCGGCGAGAACAGCGCTTTCGATGCGTTCATGATTTCGATATTCACCTCGCGATTGTCAGTCTTGTAACCAGGAGGAATCGTATCGACGAGCTGCTCCGTCGGGGTTGCGTTGATCCAGCGGTGAGTTTTGAGCAAGGCGTTGACCAGGCGCTGGACCGTTTCGGGATTTTTATCGATGAAGGACTGCTGAAGGTAGAGACACGCGGTCGGATAGGATCCGCCGAAGGCCTGCTTTGAGCCTTCGATCGTGCGCGCATCGAACAGCGCTGTCGCGCTCTTCTTGCGCGCGAGAAGCGTCGCGATGGGATCGAAATAGACCAAGGCATCGACGTTCATGGCCTCAAGCGCCACCATGCCCGGTGCGCCGCTGCCGACGGCAATGATGTTGACATCGCGTGGACCCAATCCTGATCTCTTGATGTAGTAACGCGCCATAGTCTCCGTCGATGACCCCGGCGCCGTGATCCCGAGCCTGAGACCCTTCAGGTCGGCGGCGGTTCTGACCTTGTCGGCGAGGTCGTTGCGGACACCGAGCAGGACGCCGGGAATGTCGTTCAGCAGGAACACGCAGGAAATTTGTTTACCCTGCGCCTGCATCTGAATGGTGTGATCGTAAAAGCCGATAGTCCCGTCGACGGAGCCGCCGATCAGGGCCTGCAGAGCCTTTGAGCCACCGGCCTGGAAGTTCTCGACGGTAACGTCAAGGCCTTCTTCCTTAAAGGAGCCAAGCTTCACTCCAACTTCGACAGGCATATAGTTGAGGATCTGTGACCCCACGGCGATCTTCAATTTTGTTTTCTCGGGCTCGGTGGCATGCGCCAAAATGACCGAGAATGCGGCCAGCGCCACGACCGGCGTCAGTCTTATGGAAACGTGCATGCGAACCTCCATGATTGATGGGAGAGCGTACGATCAGCTTTCGTGCGCAGGCGCCGGCCGCCAGACCAGGAGCCGCTTTTCCGCGCAGTCGACGATGGCATCGAGGACAACGACGAAGGCGGCGAGAACGACAATTCCTGCGAACACTCCGGTCGCATCGAGGACGCCTTCGGCCTGCGCAATTAAGTGCCCCAATCCTGCGGACGAGCCGAGATATTCGGCGACCACGGCTCCCATCACGGCCATGCCGACTGACACCCGCAGGCTCGACAAAATCCACGTCGTGGCGGACGGCAGGTAGACGTGCCGTAGCAGGGAGGACTTCGATGCACGTAGCAGGCGGGCATTCGCCAGCACGACCGGATTGACCTCGCGGACGCCCTGGAAGGTGTTGAAGAATGCGACGAATAGAACCAGCGTGACGCCGAGCGCAACCTTGGAGGTGAGGCCCAATCCGAACCAGATGACGAAAATGGGTCCAAGCAAGATCCGCGGGATTGCATTGAACATCTTGATAAAGGGCTGAACGACTTCGGCAGCAAACGGGCTTAAGCCCAGCCAGATACCAAGTGCTGTGCCGATCCCGATGCCAGCCAGGAACGACAGGACCGTCTCCAGCAATGTTATGCCAATATCGGTCCAAAAGTCCGCCATCGACATCCACTCCCCGATCCTTACGACAAGTGTCGACGGTGCCGGAAAGAAGAAGGGATCGATCAGTCCGGCCCACACGCCCAATTCCCAGATCAGGATCAGGCCAAGGAGGATGGCGAACTGCGTGAGAGCGACCCTACCCCTGCGTGACATAGCTTTTCTCCACTTCGGCGCCGAGCAGCGACCAGATTTCACGATAGAGCGCGACGAATTCGTCGGTGGTCTGCAGCGCAGAAACATCGCGCGGACGAGGCAGCGTGATCCTGACGTCGGCAACCATGCGGCTGGCGGGACCGGCAGACATCACAACGACGCGGTCCGCTAGCGTGATCGCCTCATCGAGATCATGGGTGATGAAGATGAGCGAGCGCCGGTCCGCCTGCCAGAGGTCGAGCAGGATGCGGTGCATGAGTCGGCGTGTGTGAACGTCCAGCGCGGAGAACGGCTCGTCCATGAGAACGATTTTGGGCTCCATGATCAGCGTTTGTGCCATCGCAACGCGCTTGCGCTGGCCGCCGGACAATTGATGCGGATAGCGCTTCTCGAATCCCTTCAATCCGACCTTGGCGAGCCAGGGCCGTGCCTGCTCGCGCGCTTTCGGGATCGAGCTGCCCTGAAAGACGAGCCCGAGGCCGACATTGTCCTGGGCGGTCTTCCAGGGCAGCAGCCCTTCCTGTTGAAGCATGTAGCCGGACTGACCGTTCAGGCCCGTAAGAGACTTGCCGAAAATGCGAACGTCGCCGGCGGCGGGCTTCAGCAGTCCGGTGACAGTGTTGAGAATGGTGGATTTTCCGCAGCCGGTCGGCCCCACCACTGCAACGAATTCAGTCTCGGCCACCTGGAGGTTCATGCTTTTGACGGCCGTGAAGTCGCCAAAGCGAATCATGACTTCGTGCAAGTCCACGGCAAGTCCCGGCTGCCCCATTGTTTCGCTCCATAGAACTTGTTCTGGCACCTGGAACCGAGTAGCTCGCGTTCTCACGAGGAGTCAATCGGTATTCTGATGTGCAGAATGGCCCTCGCGCTAACTGGGTGGACTCCTGGCGTCATTCTGACTATTGGTTCTGCACAGCAGAACCAGAGGTATCGATGGTAAGAACAGGGGTTGATGCGGTCGCGCGGGCACTGGCAATCCTTAAGGCGTTCGACCCGGAGCGCGCCGCGATGACGCTGACGGAGATTGCGGATGCGACTGACCTGTACAAGAGCACAGTCCTTCGCCTTGCCGCATCTCTGGAGGCGGATGGCTTCCTGGTGCGGGGTACGGACCGGCTATTTCGACCCGGACCGGAGCTATGGCGCCTTGGGGCGCTCTATCAGCGCGGGCTCGACCTCGGTGACCTGATCAGACCCTCGCTCCATCGTCTGGTCGAGGCAACCGGAGAGACCGCATCCTTCTACATCGCGGACGGCGACGAGCGCATCTGCCTTTATCGCGTCAATTCTCCGCGTTCGGTCCGGCATCACCTCGAAGAGGGTCAGCGATTGCCGATTGACCGCGGCGCTGCCGGCCGTGTTCTTACCGCCTACCGCGATTCTGCATCAGCCGATGGAAAGAAGGTCAGAGATCGTGGCTCCTACGTCTCGATCGGCGAGCGGGATCCTGAGGTCGCGGCCGCAGCTGTGCCTGTGATCGACGTTCATGGCCAATTGCGCGGCGCCCTCTCGGTCTCCGCCATTCGGACGCGCTTTGATGCAGATGCTCGGAAGGCTGCGATTGTAGTTCTGAAGTCCGAGGCTAAAGCGCTGATCGGTCTGCTGCCTGCAAGCGAGCGCTGAGCTACAATGGCAGCGTTCCGTTTATGACGCACAGCTCAGCGGGTGCCGCAAGGGCCTCTCCTGAGCGCAGTTTTCCTTGGTAAGTTGGTGCGGTTTGCGCCCTCGAGGTCTCGCGCTTCGCTCGCAATCCTGCACGCGCTCGATGACGATCTTCAGTCGGGATTGGCAGCAACTCATCGAGATGTGCCGCGTGGTTGATACCGAGACCATCTACGCATCGACGCATGGAAACGACCGCCTGCTGCTCGGGCTCAAGGGCAGCCTCAACGAGTACGAACCGGATCTGTTGCGCCAGCCCTCGCTCTCGGCACGCTAATAGAAGGCGCGCCGCGGGCGAGTTGGTTGTGGCAGCGCCCGTCGGCTTCATGAAGGCCGGCGACCGCTATGTGAAAGACCCGGATCGGCGTGTCCAGGAAGCGATCAAGATGTGTTCGACAAGGTCGAGGAACTGGGCGGCGCGCGACAGGCGCTTTGCTGGCCCCACGAGTACAATGTCGATCTGCCGGTGAAGCAGACCAACGGGGACACGGCCCGGCGGCGACCACACTACTCCGCCATCGGCGGGCTTAAACACCGGGATGTGGTTGTTTGAGCGCATTGATGTGGCGCGCTCGCGGGTACGCGATTGCCGTTGCCGGTGTTGAGGCCATTGCGATTGAGGAGGCCAGCAATGAGATCGTCGCTGGCGATCAGCACCAGTTGGCGCACGGCTGGATGACGTCGGCGGAGAGCATCACGCACCTGATCTTGGCGGCCGCGATTGTAGCGGCGATCGCCCCGGGACAGATGACGCCGAGCAGCGCTTCCTCGATCACCGCGCTGAACGATGCGGAGTTGAATGCCCTACATTAACGCGCGTTCCGCGTACTGAGGGGCGATGGGACAACTGTTCGAAGCGCAACGTCCTGTCGGACGATAGCAGCGCAGACTGTCAGTCTCGAGCAAATGTCAGCAACTTGACGCTACACACCTTACGGAGTGCCTGCAGAGCCTCGAACTCTCTTCGGCACGAGGTTTGCGTTGGTCCCGTCATCATTACCAATCGCAGTGCGATGGTCTTCGAGAAACGGGATCATTTCCAGCATATACGCACATACCGGCGCGACAGAGTCTGAAGCTCACGGTTCGACAAGCTAGAAGGGTCGACGTTAATTCCGCCCTTGGCGCCGCCATATGGCAATCCGACCAGGGCACACTTCCAGCTCATCCAGATCGCAAGCGCTGCAACTTCGCCAAGGTCGACGGTTGGCCCGAATCTGGTGCCCCTTAGTAGGGCCAAGTGTAAGGTGCTGCACCCGAGAGCCTTCAAAAACCGCCGTTGTGCCGTCATCACGGTGAATTGGGCACGACACCGTGACAGATCGCTTCGGGCATCGGCAGGCGGGTCTGACGTCGTCTGGTATCCCCAGATAATTCGCGATCAGTTCGAATTGCCTTACGGCCATCTCAAACACTGGCCCAGTGTAGATAGTCACGATAGCTCATGAGGCTGGATATGAAACATCGGACTGCTTGTGCTTCAGAGCACCGAGCTCCCTAGTGCGTGTTGCGCGTTTCAGATGTGGGCGAGACAACTAATCCAATCAGCAAGATTGCGTCTCGCGGTCACGCCAAAAATATGACCAATGCGATGAAAGCGAGATTGACCGAGGCGGCCACGACGGCCCAACAGCGAATCGTGGCAGGCGAAAATTCAAGAGCATCCTGCGAAGTGTCGACCCATAGCGGCGGCATTCAAGTCAGCTCCAAAGACCCGGGTTAAGAGACAAACCTGCATAAGCGCAGAAACCACCCACTCTGCTAAAGCCGAGCCTTTCGCGCGTAGAACCCTTGCCGTCCCGCCAACCGAGCTCGCAAAAAGGCACCCCGCCTGGCGAGCGGGAGCACATCGGCTATCGCTCGCCGAACTGCCCGATCCGTCCGCTAGGCGAGCCGGTGCGATCCGCGAGTGCGAGGAGCACCGATGGAAAGGACCGTGCCGATCGCACGCCCGCGAGCCCGCAAAATCCGTGCCCACTGGCAGCGCATCTTGCCGCGAGCTTGTCAGGAGGCTTGCGCCCAATGCTCTGGGCTCGATGACATCCGTTCTAAGGCCAACCCGCTATCCCGATCGCTTTTGAACCACGGTGCTGGAGCGCTCGTCTGAGCTCACCGAACTGGTGGAACATGACGAACAGAGCGATCATTCCGGCGCCCAGCTCAGCGATTGCTTGACTAGCTAACAGTCCATCGAAACCCGCAACCACCGGGAATAACAGTACGGCCGGTATGAAGAGATAGCCCTGCCTCGCCAGGGCCACAGTTGCACTGAGGCGTGCTCTCCCAAACGCCTGGAGCATTGCCGTCACGAAACTCTGAACCCCAAACAGTCCAAAGAAGAGATGAAACACGATGCAGGACGAGACGGCTATTTCCGCGACATTCTCGTTATCGCTAAATAGGGTCACCAAAGGCCTTGCAAAAACCACAACGGCCGCAGAATACGCGATGGAGAATGCGACCGTCACGAAGAGCATGAACTTCGCAGCCTTCAGAATACGAACATAGTCGCGTGCGCCCCAAGCGAAACCCAGGACAGCTTGAGCGCCTATGCAGAACCCGGTGATAGGCAGTGCGCCGACCATCAAGATTCGCACAGCTATTCCAACTGCGGCGATGGAATCATCGCCGAACGGTGCAGCAGCTCCGTACAAGAGCATAACCGCAAGTGCCGATAAGATACTCGTCATTGTCGCTGGCGCGCCCACCGACACGAGCTGTCTGATGCGATCTGCTCGCAATGACATATGAGATATCCTGACGAGAACTGTCCCGCCAAGCTTCGTAAAATACGCGATATAGAGTCCGATAGCAGCGATCTGCGATACCAGCGTGGCGAGGGCTGCGCCACGCACACCAAGGTCAAACAAGAATATGAAGACGGGGTCAAGCACAGCGTTCAGTAGAAACCCGGTAAGCATTGCCCACATGCTGAATCGCGTATCGCCTTCGGCTCTGACAATGAATCCGCTGACGATGTTTAGAAGCATCAGGGTGTTCCCGAACAAAAGCGTTCCCGCGTAGTCGAGCGCCACGGGCATGATGCTTGGAGTCGCTCCGAAGGTTGCGAATATCGCTGGCAGACTTGGAAGCAGAGCGACGGTAACTATGATACCAGTCGGAGCGGTGAGCGCGAGAGCTGTACTTGCGCCTCGACTCGCCTCTAGGTACTCACGAGCGCCCAGATGACGAGATATGAAGGACGCCGTTCCAACACCGATCCCCTGTCCGGCTGCCGCGAGCAGGACCATGATCGGCAAGGTCATGCTCACAGCTGCGATCGCCTGCGCGCCAAGTGCGCCAACAAAGATCGCATTGACGACCTGCTGTAACGCATGGATCGATAACCCAACAACAGATGGAATGGCGAGCCGCAGGATAAGGCTTGAGAGATTCGGGTCCGATAGATCGATGTGCTGTTTCTTCTGTGGCATCAAATTTCGCTCGCTCTCGAGCGCGAATTCTGTATCCGGCTCATTCATGGATGAACGTGTCGCGAGCTTTTCCAAATTCGCTGATCGCGTACTCAGCGCAACCCCCGCCGGAGCTGCTCTTGCACAGTGGTACATAAGTTTATCTGCGCCCATCGATCGCCGTGATCGCGTGGATCCATTTGACGTTTCACAAGCTGATTTTTGCGTTGGTCGATTTTCCCCTAGGCATATGCCTCTCGCCAATCGTAGCCTTCTGCGGCTCTTGAGTCAGAACAACGAGGATCCTGATTGAGGTGTTCGTGGGTAGCCACCCAGGTTCTGCCAGTCATAGTGTGCCGTTCTGCCCTTTGTTGACTTCTCATGGTTTCGTTCATTTCTTTTCCTCGATGATGATCGGCGGGGAACGCGGCCGGACCCTAGGGCGACAAGTTGGCTTTGGCATCTACCGGATCTTGTAGTAGACGCTCCATCGTCTGCATGGCACACGGAAGGAACGTGCCCAGAACCACAGTTGTGGTTCGGCGACGATCCACGGCAGGCTGCTGGTCCCGGCCGGCGTGGTAATTGGATTTGCGTCAGCAAATCGCGCCGCGCTGGCCATCACCCGCGGACACGAACTCAAAATTCGTGTAGCCGCAGCCGGAAGCTATGCCGGCGGTTCGATGAGAGGGAGCTCGGACGATTTCTGCTTCGGCCCACGAGACGGCCCTGACGCCGTCGACCCCATGCGGCAAGCCGTCGCGTAATGCCTCGCTCATCGGAAATGTCGAATCAGCGTGCAATCCCACGTCCCGGCATCAGATGAAGATATCTCAGGTATTTAAGTTCGAGGCAGCGCACCGATTTCCAAACGTCCCGCAGACACATCGTGTCATCGGACGCACGGTCATTCCTATCGCGTCGAGATCGTGCTGAACGGGCCCGTCGATCCGCGCACCGGGTTCGTAATGGATTTCTTCAACATGGAAGAAGCGTTCGGCCTTCTTTCTAAAGACTCGATCACCATTGCCTGAATGAAGTCCCGGGACTGGGAAAATCAGACGGTGGAAAATATCGCCATCTGGATCTGGCAGCACGCGAAACCGCGCCTTGTGCAACTCTCGAGCGTGAGGGTGTACGAGACGACCGATTGTTGGGCGGAATATGACGGGCCGGATCGGTGAATTCAGCGCTCGTTGGGACTGTGTCGATGCGGCGCGCCTGTCAAACGCCATTCGGAACTGCCCCCTTTGCGTCATGCAGAACTGCCCCCACCCTCGCGTTCATGATGTCGATTGAAGGTTGGCTCCGCCGGTGACGGGCGGAGGGAGGCGGAGCCGACCGGAGGGCCGTCAGCGGGCGCTCTTTCGCTTGGCGCGGAGCCGGTAGCTGTCGCCGCGGATGTTCGGCACGTGGCTGTGGTGCAAGAGCCGGTCGAGGATGGCGGTGGCGACCACGGGATCGACGAACAGGGTGCCCCATTCGGCAACGCTGCGGTTCGACGTGATCAGCATGGCGCCGGTTTCGTAGCGGCGGCTAACCTAACTAGCTGGAAGAACAGATGCGCCGCCTCGGGCTCCAGCGGCAGGTAACCGAGTTCGACGACGATCAGCAGCTTTGGCTTCGACAACGCGAGCAGTTTCTCGTCCAGGCGTCGCTCGCAGTGCGCCTTGGCGAGGCCAGCGACCAGCGTCGTCACCGTGGTGACCTGCACCGTATACCCGACCAGGATTGCCTCTCGCCCGAGTGCAATGGACAGGTGCGTCTTACCGACGCCGCGCGGCCCGAGCAGCAGTACGTTCTCGCCGTCGGTGATCTATCGTGACGCGGCCAGGTCACGGATCTGCTTTGGATCGATCGACGGCTGCGCCTCGAAGTCGAAGCTCGCAAGCTCCTTCACGGCCGGGAAGTGTGCGGTGTCCGCGCCACCTCGATGCGGCGTACACTGTCGATTTCATCCTACCCTCGCCCAATCCCATCCTGAATTCGGCATGGGATGTCTGGTACATTCTGGACAACAAATAATGGGCGGAGGAGAACAAGGCCGTCGAGCCGACGCCGGTGTCCGCGACCTCGCCGAGCTACGCCTCGCTACACGAGAATGGTACCGGTCCGTTCATCATCGAACATCAGCCCGGCGTGAAGAAGGTGTTCAAGGCCAACCCCAATTACTGGGGCAAGATGGAAGGTAACCTGAAGGAGATCATCTTCACCCCGATGGCCTCCGACGCGACCCGTGTCGCCGCGTTGCTCTCGGGCGAGGTCGACGCCATCGACCCGGTGCCGATCCAGGACATCTCCCGCGTCGATTCCAGCCCAAATGCCCAGGTGCTGAAGGCCCCGGAGCTGCGCACCATCTTCATCGGCTTCGATCAGACCCGCGACGAGCTGCTCTACTCCAACATCAAGGGCAGGAATCCCTTCGACGCCGTCCGCGTTGATGATCGCGCCGGAGCTGTTCGCACGGTCCAAGGATTTTACGCCGCCGAAATTCGATCTGGACGGCGCCAAGAAGCTCCTGACCGAGGCCGGCTACCCCGACGGCTTCGAGGTCACCATGGATTGTCCGAACGATCGCTATGTCAACGATGCCGCGATCTGCCAGGCCGTGGTCGGCATGCTTGCCCGCATCGGCGTCAAAATCAATCTGCTGGCACAGCCCAAGGCGCAGTACTTCGCCAAGGTGCTGAAGCAAGGTGGCTACCAGACCTCGTTCTTCATGCTGGGCTGGACGCCGAGCACGATGGATTCCCACAATGTGCTGAATGACACATGGGGTGCCGTGACGATGCGAAATCCTCGCGTGGCGAGGCCAATCTTGGTGCATTGCAAGGAGTTCGACGCCATCACAAGGTGCTGGTCGAAACCGACACCGCCAAACGCAATCAACTGATCAAGCAGGCGTATGAGATCAGCATCAAGGACTGAGCCTACATCCCCCTGCACCAGCAGGCGCTGGCCTGGGGCGTATCGAAAAAGGTCAACCTGCCGCAGCACGCGGACAACCTCGTCATGTTCCACTGGGCGACCAAGCAGGAATAGCGCCAGTTGAACCCAGGGTCCCGGCAGCGTCAGGCTTCCGGGACCTTTCCTTTTCCGGCTGACAAAGACGTCAGCCAGACACACACCCAGGAAGGTGGAAGGAATGCTCGCTTTCACTCTTCGCCGCGCCGTTCAGGCCATCGGCGTCATGTTCGCCGTCGGCATCATCGCGTTCTCGACGTTCCGCTTCGCCGGCGACCCCGTCAACCAGATCGTCTCGATCGATACGTCGGCGGCCGAACGCGAAGCCGTGCGCAAATCGCTCGGTCTCGATGACCCCGTTCCAGTGCAGTCCATGCGCTATTTCGGCAATGCCGCGCAGTTCAAGTTCGGCGTCTCCTATCAGTTCCGCCAGCCGGTCTCGACGCTATTTATGGAGCGTATGCCTGCAACACTGGAACTTGCGATCTGGGCGACCGTATTTGCAATGGTTTTCGGCATCCTGATGGGCGTCTATTCGGCGCTCAAGCGCGGCACCGTGCTGGCCAAATTATTCCAGGCGGTTTCGCTATCGGTATCTCACTGCCGACTTCCTGATCGGCAGGACGAACACCCCAATCGGTAAGCCCCTCTCGGAGCAGAGGCACCCCAAGCATCGTACGTGGGTTAGAACGCCTTCGCGCGGACGAGGGCGCAAATTCGGGGTCGGCCTGCACATCCGGGACGTGGACCGTCTTGCCATCGAGCAATGTACGCCCAACCACGCTTCCCCGTTCAAGGACGGAAGCGACCGCTGGCCGTCACGGTGGGAATGCCCGCCGCTTTGGCAGCCATTGCGGTCAGCTAGCCGATCGATGGCATCAGCGTGGTGCGTCTTCAGTTCGGCAACCAGCCCGGGAAGCTTTGCGACATCGCTCATCGCCCCGCGCGGCTCGAAGGTCAGGTTTTGACCGAGGACGAAACCGCGCTGGCCCAACACCTTGATCAGGATTTGGCCCGCCGGGCTGGTTTCGGTGGCCGGGGCGTTCAGCGTCACTGTCGCGAGCCGATAGACCTTGCCCGCCTGCGCTGCTGCCGCAAACGGCCGCCGCAGCGTGACAGAACCGAGCCCGCCCAGGAATTCGCGGCGCCTCATCATGATGTCCGTGCCGGGGCACAACGACACCCGGCGGGAGACTAGCACGGCATAACAAAAAAGCGGCAACAGCGATTGCCATTGCCGCTTTTCGGCTTCGATTGAACCCGCCTCAGGTCGGCCGCAAGGCCTTGGAGCCAAGATCGAGCTCGTTGACCTGCTTGTTCCGCTCTGAATCGGCCGCCGCGCGATGGTCGGTCGCCAGCACCACATAGACCGCCGGCAGCACGAACAGCGTGAACAGCGTGCCGATCGACATGCCCGCGACGACCACGAGGCCGATCGAGAAGCGGCTGGCCGCGCCCGCGCCGGTCGCGGTCAGGAGCGGGATCAGACCCGTCACCATCGCGGCCGTGGTCATCAGGATCGGGCGCAGGCGAATGCGCGCCGACATCTCGATGGCCGAGCGGCGGTCGAGCCGCTCGCTGACCTGGAGCTCATTGGCGAACTCCACCATCAGGATGCCGTGCTTGGTGATCAGGCCGACCAGGGTGAGCAGGCCGACCTGCGTGTAGATGTTCATCGTCGCCACGCCGAAGAACAGCGGGATCAGCGCGCCGACAATCGCCATCGGCACCGAGATCATGATCACCAGCGGGTCGCGCAAG
>NZ_JADPKL010000022.1:0-47981 GCF_023073935.1 Bradyrhizobium sp. 147
TCCATGACTCGATGGAAGCCACTGTGGACCCTTATCCCGGGGTCCCGATTGGATGCCGATCACCCCGAAAACGGGGTCCTTATTCCATGCCGAAACACAGCGGATCTCAGAACGGACAAGTAGCGTTTCCTTTAGTGAAGCCTAACGAACTAGACTAGCGTCACGTATGCAGCAATGGGGCTCGCGCTCAACAGCGAGTTCATCAACTGCCTAATGCAGCTGATCTGCACCCTCCAACGTGGGGTAAACTAAACGGCGAGAGCAGCCGTAGCAGCCGCTTGGTTCGGAAAAGCGGTTGGCAATGGCTTTCTGACGAGCCCGGAGAGCGGAGTCGGGTATCAAACGCGGAGAGATCGCGCGCCTCGTCGAGCCCCGGCTGGGACGCTACCAAGCAAGGTAGGCGAAGATGTCAGCTTCCACCGCCGACATTGCTTATCAGCACTCGCCAGCTTCCCTAGTTTTTAAAAGTTTGTCGTGCCCGTGCGCCACCGCAGGCCGACCCGCCCGCTGCGGAAAGGCTTGCTCACGTTGGCCGTCGCCAGATTTTTCTACATCTACCGGTGCACACGTCGTGCACACGCCACCGTCTAACCAATTGAGAAATTTGAACTCTCGCTCCAATCCATCATAGGGGCCACCGCGAAACGCCACCGCTCGCAACTCACTGTTTTGGTTGTTTTTTCTAACATATTCCGTTGAGATCGTTGCGCAATGCGTTGCGTATCGTTGTGAATTTGCCTACATCGCCGCGCATTCCTTGCCCGCTAGTATCACATTGTGACCCCGACAGGAGCCTTGTGATACCGAAATGGGAACGATGGTCGAGCGCCCCCGGAAGAAGGGCGGCAAATCCTATATGGCAAAGATCATCATCAAGCGCGAGGGCAAGGTGATCCATCGCGAGACAGAGACATTCGATGGCCGGCCGGCCGCCGCTGGCTGGATCGCCCGCCGCGAGGAGGAACTATCAAAACCCGGCGCGATCGAGCGCGCGAAGCTGGCGACGAGCGACCCGCCCTTGTCCGTCGTCATCGACCGGTACATTGACGAGAGCGAGAAGGAAATCGGTCGGACCAAGGCGCAGGTTCTGCGAGCGATCAAGAACTACGACATGGCAAATAAGAGGTGTTCGGAAATCACGAGCACCGACGTCGTAGCGCTTGCAAATGAACTGATAGTCAACGTCGCTCCGTCAACGGTTGGTAACTACCTTTCACGTTTGGGGGCAGTCTTTGCCGTGGCCAAGCCGGCATGGGCATGTCCGCTTGATCAGACCGCAATGAGGATGCCTTCGTAGTGGCGAGGCGTCTCGGTATTGCAGGAAAGAGCCGCGAGCGCGATCGACGTCCGTCCCTCGAAGAGCTCGACAAGATCCTCGAATCGTGAGGAGAACCCGACGCATGCTCCGACCGCACGTCGCGCGAACTACATCGGAATGACACGCAATAGCTGGACCCAATCAGTGCTTCCGACAATCATGATCGGGCTCTCACGAGGCATCGCCCGTTGTTGAGGACGATCACGTCGCGATCGGGGACGCGGCATCTGAACGACACGACATCGCCGTCAGTCCACATGTCGGTCACGATGCGATCGCCTGGATAGACCGGCGCGGAGAAGCGGGCATCGAACGACTTGATCCGCCCCGCGTCGCAGTCGCAGACGTCCCGCAATACGGCGCGGCAGGCAATCCCGTAAGTCGCGAGCCCGTGAAGAATCGGTCGTGCAAACCCCGCGCGGCGCGACGCCCTCGGATCGGCGTGAAGCGGGTTGCGATCTCCGTTCAGACGATAGAGCAGCGCCGCCTCCGGGCGCGTCTCGAACATATCGGTCTGGTCCGGCGCCCTGTCCGGCAACTGATGCGGCTCGGGGCCCGATCCTTGCGGTCCGCCGAATCCCCCGTCACCGCGCGCCAAGATCGTCATGAGGAACGTAAACAGTGGCGCATTGTCTGCTGCCGATCGCGCGGTCGTTTCGAGCAGCAATACGGCGCCCTTGGCGGCGCCCTTGTCATAGACGGCCGCGACGCGTGAATTCGCCAGCAGTTCGCCTGCGACCGGCAGCCGACGATGCAGGGTGAGCCGTTGCTCTCCATGCAGAACCTTGGTGAAGTCGACGCCGGTCTTGCGAATTATTCCGGTCGATGCGAGCACCACCGCCATCGTGGGAACCGCCTGCAGAGCGTCGCCTTCGTAGACGAACGGCAGTTCGCGCAGGTCGAGCGGATCGCGTCCCATGCCGACGCTGAGCGCGTACAACATCGTCTCGCGCTCCCCATACGCAAACCGCATGTCGGTGATTTCCAGCGCCTGGAGCGCCTCGAGGTTGATGGCCACCGGAATATCCTAGATGCTGATATTGAATTCGTGGATGACGGAGGCCCATCGCTTGACCTCATCGTCGACAAAGCCCGCAAAATCGGCGATGTCGCTCATATCCTCAAACCCGAGATCGAGCAGCCTGGAATTCACATCGGGCAGCGCGACGATTGCCCGCAATTCCCTGGCGAGCCGATCAGCAACGGGCTTGGGCACGGCCGCCGGTGCGAAGAAGCCGCTAAACCCGGTCAGGCCGAGCACGGGAAATCCTGCCTCGTCAAAAGTGGGTATATCGGCATAGCGCTTCATACGCGCCGGATTGGCGATCGCCAGCGCCCGCGCGTTCTCCGCCTGAGCCACTGCGCCGCCGACTGACACGAACGCACTGTCCACCTCGCCGGCGAGGATCGCAGTCAGCGCCGGCGCCTCACCGCGATACGGCACCTGGAGCAATTTGATGCCGGTGTTCTTCATCAGCACTTCGCCGATGATATGCGCGCTCGAACCAAGGCCGTAGGTTCCGTAACTCAGGGGTTTGGCGCTGGTGCGGGCCTTCTCGACGAATTCCCGCAATGTCGTAACGCCGAGCGTCTTTGGCACGATGAACGCGATCGGCAAGCGTCCGAGAGGCGCCAACGGCAACAGGTCGGACATCTTGTAGCTCGGTGACTTGTGCAGCGATACGTTCTGGACGATCGAGCTCATGGTGGAGAGGATGGTGTAGCCGTCGGGGTCCGCCCCCGCGACCGCGCTCGCAGCGATCATGCCGTTGGCGCCCGGCTTGTTTTCCACGATCACGGACTGGCCCAGGCGCGGCGCCAGCCGGTCGGCCACGACGCGCGTCAAGCCGTCCATCACGCCGCCCGGCGGCAGCGGAACGATGATCTTCAACAGCCGGCTGGGCCAGGCCGCTGTTTGTGCCAGCACAGGCGTCGCGGCGAGTGTTGCAACGCCGGCGGCGCCTCGCATGAGTGAACGTCGCGTAAGCATGGCCCCTCTCAGATTCGTGTTGAACGTCCGGCCCAGAACGGCTCGCGCAGCTTTCGCTTGAAGATCTTGCCGCTCTCTTCGCGCGGCAACGTGTCGTGGAAAACCACCTCGCGCGGCACCTTGAAGGCCGCCAGGCGTTCACGGACGAAATTCCTGACATCGTCTTCAGTCAGCACCGCGCCCGCGTCGCGTTGAACCGCCGCATAGATGCGCTCGCCGAACTCTGCATCGGGAATGCCGAAAACCGCACAGTCCTGGACGCCCGGACAGCTTTGAAGCGCCGCTTCGATTTCGGCAGGATAGATGTTCACCCCGCCAGAGATGATCATGTCCCGTTTGCGGTCGTTGAGGAACAGATAGCCGTCGGCGTCGAGGTAGCCGATATCGCCGCAGGTGATCAGGCCGTCGATTTCCACAGAACGGCGGTCATCATCGCGGCCGTGATAGTTGAAATCCGGATAGGCCGGCGAGCGTGCGTAGATCTCGCCGCTGACGCCCGGCGGCAGTTCGCGGCGCTGCTCGTCGAATATCTTGATCGTGCCGCCGGGAGCGACACGCCCCACCGTTCCGGGTCTGGTGAGCCAGTCTTGCGACGTGCAAATCGTGGCAACGCCGGTTTCGGAGCCGCCGTAGGTTTCGACGAGGACCGGTCCCCACCAGGCGATCATCGCCCGCTTGACGTCCGGCGGACACGGCGCGCCGGTGTGCAGCACCAGTTCAAGCGAGGACACATCGTATTTGCGCCGCACCTCTTCCGGAAGCTTGAGTAGCCGCACAAAGAACGTCGGCACCATCACCAGCGTCGTCAAACGGTGGCGGTCGATCTGGCGGAGCAGTTCTTCGGGATCGAAGCGCGGTGACAGCACAAGCGTGTCGGCCAGCGCCAGGCCTTGCCGCGCGAAGGCGTTGGGCGAGGCATGATAGAGCGGTCCGCCGACATATGCGCGCATTCCTTCACGGCATCCATAGACGACACGGAACAGATCGCGCATCGCGGCGGCGTGTTGCGGCGTTGCCGGTTCGCGCCGGACGCCCTTGGGCCGGCCCGTCGTTCCGGAGGTATAGATCCAGGACGCGCGCGGCGGCAGCGGCGGCCTGTCCCATTCCGGCTGTGCGTCCAGCCAGCGGTCCCAATCCTGATCGCCGTCCCGCACTGCGACGGGATTGCCAGCGTCTGCGCTCGACACGACGAGGATATCGCATGCTGCCGGAACGATCCGGCGCACCGGCTCAAGCAAGTCGGCGTGAACGACGAGCACCTTCGGCTTCGAGTCTCCCAACATATAGGTGATTTCGTCGGGGCTTGCGTGCCAGTTCAACGGCACCGCATAGGCACCGATGGCATTCGCGGCATGGGTCGCTTCGAGAAAGGCAAAATCGTTTCGCAGCAGCAGCGCCACGGCGTCATTTTCGCGAACGCCGAGCCTCGCAAGGCCGGCGGCGGCCCGGCGGCCGCGCGCCAGCAGTTCGGGCTTCGAGCGGGTGCGTTCACCGACGATGATCATCGCTGTTTCGTCGCTCACATTTCCTCCGTCCGCGGGTCTCCGCCCAACTTGACATCGGCATCAATATAATGGACTGACCATTAGATCAATAGACCAAGGAGCTACCCTTGAGCATTCGGGGCAAGGCCTGCATCGCCGGTATCTACGAGCACCCGACACGGAAGGCCGACGGGCTGTCGCTCGCCCAGATCCACGCCGAAGTCGCGCGCGGCGCGCTTGCCGACGCAGGCCTCAGCAAAGACGACGTGGACGGCTATTTCTGCGCCGGCGATGCGCCCGGGCTTGGTCCTATGAACATGGTCGAATACCTCAACCTCAAGCCGCGTCATGTCGATTCGACGGATACCGGCGGCTCCGCCTATGTTCTGGCGGTCGGCCATGCCGCGGCCGCGATCGCGCTCGGAAAATGCAGCGTCGCACTGATCACCTTGGCAGGCCGGCCCCGCGCCGCCGGCCAAAACCAGGTCCGTCCGGCAGCGGGCGCAACGGCAGATGCACCGTTCGAGGCACCCTTCAATCCCGTGATCGCGACGATGTACGGCGCAGCCGCTAATCGTCACATGCACGAGTTCGGAACCACATCGGAACAACTCGCCTGGATCAAGGTCGCGGCATCCCATCACGCTCAGCACAATCCACACGCCATGCTGCGGAACGTCGTGACAGTCGAGGACGTGCTGAATTCTCCGATGGTGGCCGATCCCCTGCATCGCCTCGACTGCTGTGTGATCAGCGACGGCGGTGGCGCGATCGTCCTCGTCGCCCCGCAAGTCGCGCGAAGCCTCAAAAGACCGGTCGTCAGCATTCGTGGGGCCGGCGAGGCAATCAAGCATTCCGCCGGTGGCAGGATTGATCTTACCTACAGCGGCGCCGTCTGGTCGGGACCGCGCGCATTTGAAGAGGCCGGCGTCCATCCATCAGATATCCAGTACGCCTCGATCTACGACAGCTTCACCATCACGGTGCTGATGACGCTGGAGGATCTCGGCTTCTGTGCCAAAGGCCAAGGCGGCCGCTTCGTGGCCGACGGAAATCTGATCTCGGGACATGGCAAGCTGCCCTTCAACACCGACGGCGGCGGCCTTTGCAACAACCATCCGGGCAATCGGGGCGGCATGACAAAAGTGCTCGAGGCTGTCCGTCAGTTGCGCGGCGAGGCCCATCCCGCCGTGCAGGTGCCCAACTGCGCGCTGGCCCTGGCGCATGGCACCGGCGGCTCGCTCGGAACACGCCATGGCAGTGCCACCGTCATTCTGGAAAGGCAGTAATTCCGTGTCGCAAAACCCTGCACCGTTCCCGAATCCCGAAATCCAGCCATATTTCGAGGCCCTTCGCGACGGGAAGCTGCTGATCAAAACGTGCACGCACTGCCGGCAACCGCATTTCTATCCTCGCGCAGGCTGCCCGTTCTGCTTTTCGGACGCGACCGAATGGCTGGAAAGCCGCGGCACCGGAACGATCTACGCCTACAGCGTGCTGCGCTCGGCCAAGGACCTGCCGGTTCTTGCCTATGTCACGCTCGACGAGGGCCCGACGCTGATGACATCAATAGTCGACAGTCCGGCGAGTGCCTTGTCGAATGGCGCAGCCGTCCGCCTGGTCGTTCGCCCAGGCGCTGACGGCATACTCGCGCCGATGTTCGCCCTGATCTGAAGCTTGAGGACGCAAAGCCATGCGCAACATCGTTTCCCTGGAAGGCAAGACTGTCGTCGTCACCGGTGCGGGCCAGGGCATCGGCCGAGCCACGATCAACCTGGCGCGAGAACTCGGCGCCAACGCGGTTGCCATCGACCTCAATCGCGACACGCTGTCGACCTACGACACGTCCGACCGCCAACTGATGACCATCACGGGCAGCGTGACGGATGAGGCGTTCGCAACGGATGCGGTCAAGAAGATCGTCGAGCGGTTCGGTGCGATCCATGGCCTGGTCAACAATGCCGGCATCACCCGGCCGGCGATGTCGGAGAAGATGACGCTTGCGCAATGGAATGCGGTCATCGAGGTGCATCTGACCGGAGCATTCCTGTGGACCCAGGCGGTGGGACGCACCATGCTGCAACGCGCAAAGGGCGGAGAGACCAACGTCGGCTCCATCGTCAATATCTCGTCCGATGCAGGGCGTGCCGGCGCGATGGGCCAGATCAACTATGCCGCCGCCAAGAGCGGCATGCTGGGGATGACGATGACCTCGGCCAAGGAATGGTCGAAGTTCGGGGTCCGGACCAATTCAGTCTGCTTCGGCGTGGTCGAAACGCCCATGACCGAAACCATCCGTGGCGACAAGTTCCGGGACGGGATACTGGCCCGCATTCCGATGGGGCGCTGGGCCCAGCCCGAAGAAGTGGTGCAGCCGGTATGTTTCCTGCTTTCGGACGCCGCCTCCTACATCACCGGCCAACACATCGCGGTCAACGGCGGTTTCCACATATCTATCTGATCCGCCAGCCGAAGCTCTTGCAAAGCGGCGGGTGCGGGCTGATGAACACCTGATAACCCCAGGGACGACTCATGCCGCAACAACGATCCAGGCCAGAGCCGCGTACCGGTCGAAAGACAGCGGATGGCGCGCCGGCGCCATCGGCTGGTGATCACGGGGATAGCCGATCTGCCGGAAAGCCCTTCCGTCCCATCAAGACCCGCCGGATCTTCGAGGAGATCTGCGATGCGATCCGCGACAAGCTCGTCAGCGGCGAACTGAAAGCCGGCGACCGGCTGCCGTCCGAGCGTGAGTTGTCCGAGATGCTCGATGTCAGCCGCACCGCATTGCGCGAAGCCATCCGCAGCCTCGAGATCGCCGGCATCGTCGAAATGCGAAAGGGCAGCCGGGGTGGCGCTTTCATCACCCGGAGCGGCGCCGGGCAGGTCACGCGGACGTTCCGTGACATGCTCGACTTCGGTCATGTGTCTCTGGCCACGTTGCTCGAAGCGAGGCTCATGGTGATGGACGCCGTGGTACGCGCCGCCTGCGAGCGCGCGAAGCCCGCGGACATCGAACGGCTAAGCAGGAATGTGGCCGAGACCGTCGAGTTGACGAGGCAAGGCCGTTACGAGGAGCGGACGTTGAAGGCCGTCGAGTTCAGCACTTTGCTGGCAAACTCGACCGGCAACCAAGTGCTGTCGGCGATTCTGGAAGCCATGGCATCCGTGATCCGCCGCTTTGTCCTGATCGCCGGACCGCCCGCCCATGACCCGGTAATCGCCTCCCGCCTGCGGCTGATCGAGCAGATCAAGGCCAAGGATACCAAGGGCGCTTGTGAGACGATGCGCAGCTATCTCACCAAATTGAACGAGCACCTGCTGAATACCGAGAAAGTCCGGCTGCGCGGCGACGCCCGCCGTCGCTCGCGCGCGCCGGCCTGACGTCGGTTGGCCTCACCTCACCGCCTTCATGCGCTGGTTTGCCAATGCAGCAATGAATATCGCGGCATGGAGTCATGGTGATGCTCGAAGACGCCCTCGACATCAGTACCGATGGCGATGGCTTGTAGGGGATCGCCGAGCAGATTCCCCACCATGCGCACATTTCCGGCATGCGGCAGCTCCACCAGGACAGCAAGGTAAGGTCCACGCCCGCGCAATGCGTCATGGGAAGGGCTCCAGACCCGCTCCCAACTGAAGATGCGGCCGCGCGGCTCGACCTCGGTCCATTCGACGTCGAACGAATGGCAGTGGTGGCAAAGCCACTCCGGCCCGAACTGCCACGTCGTGCAGTGCGGACAGCGCTGCACCAAGAGGCGGTTCTGTTGCAACCCCGCCCAATACGGCGCCGATAATCCATCGTTTTCGGGGACCGGAATCGGCAGTCCCTCGGGAAGATAGGCCGCGCGCGGAGTGTCGCTCATAGCGTTGCTCCGGAGCCGAGGAGAAGGTTGCTGGCCGGCGTCACCATCGGCCCGCCGATCACCATCGCCACGTCGTTGCGGTTGACCTGGTTGACCGATTGGCCACGGATCTGGCGCACCGCCTCGATCACCAGTTCGAAGCCGTGCATGTAGCATTCGGCGAGATTCCCGCCGCTGGTATTCAGCGGAAGCCGCCCGGAGGGCGCAATCAGATTGTCGAGCACAAGAAAATCGTTCGCCTCCTCGGGCTTGAAGAAGCCATGCTCGGCCAGCGCCATCACCACGCCACCGGTAAAATTCTCGTAGCTTTGAACCACGTCGACATCGGCAGGGCCGATTCCCGCCATGCGGTAAAGCGCCGGCGCGAGCGTTTCGAAACTGGCGCTGGCATATTGCGGTGAATTATACGGCATCGCTCCGCTGCGATATCCGGCGCCAGTGGCCGCCCCGAGGATGTAGGCGGGCTTGTTACGGAAATCGCCGGCCCGCTCCTCGGGCACGAGGATGATCGCCGCGGCGCCGTCATTCTCCATGCAGCAATCGAAAAGATGAAACGGCTCGGTAATCCAGCGCGAGGCGTCGTACTTTTCGGGATCGAGCGGCTTGCCGAACATCACCGCGCGGGGGTTCGACTGCGCATGATGGTACGAGGCCAGCGCAATCGCCCGCATGGCTTCCTGCCGAACGCCATGCTCATGCATGTAGCGCCGCACGCGCATCGCAAAGCGCTGCGGCGGCGCCAGCACCCCATACGGCATCAGATACGCCCTCTCGCCGGAGATGGTGCCGATATCGCCGGCTTGTCCAAAGCGTCCGTACTGCCCTTGCGCCAGCGAGCGGAACACCACGACGCAATCCGCAAGGCCAGCAACGATCGAAGCAGCGGCGTTGGCCACCGCCGCGCAGCAGCCCCCACCTCCCCCGCCGCATTGCATGGTGGTCGTGCTCAGCCGGCGTATGCCGAGCGCTGCCGCCAGGCGCGCCGCATCGCTGCGGTCGTCACTGTACGACGAGAACCCGTCGATCTCGCGCGGATCGAGCCCGGCATCGTTGCAGGCCGCCAGGATCGCCTTGAGGGCCAGCTTGAATTCGGGGTCGGGCGATGCGCCGTGGCGATAGTAATCCGTCTCGCCGATGCCGACCACGGCAACACGGCCCCGCAGCGTGCGTTCGCCTATTGCCCGCGCGGTCATGCCTTGACCGCCCGCGGGAGGGCGTCGGCACCAAAAGCGCCAGCCTCGGCCAGCCGCGCGAGGCGCGTTTCATCATAGCCAAGCAGATCGAGGAGCACCTGCCCGGTATGCTGGCCGACAGCGGGAGCGGCTACGGGATCGACGACCGGCGTTTGCGAATAGCGGATCGGCAGGCTGACGTTCGGTATCCACCCCACTTCATCATGAGGAATCCGCGTGACGATGCCGCGCTCGCGCGCTTCCGGAGAGCGGATCGCCTCGCCGACGGTCCGGACCTTGCCGCAAGGCACAGCCGCGGCGCGCATCTTCGACTGCCAGTGCGACCAGGGATGCTGCGCGAACGTTTCGCGGAGGATCGCAAACAGTTCATCGCGCCGGCGAATGCGATCGGCTCCGGTCGCATAGAGATCTGACGATGCAAGATCGGGACGATCGATCACCTGCGACATCAGGCGCTGGAAAATCTTGTCGTTGCCGCAGTTGATGTAGAAGGTGGAATCGGCGGCCTGAAAGACCCCCGAGGGGCAGGTGTCGGGACTGGTGTTGCCGTGGCGCTGCGGATCCGTTCCGGTGAACAACTGCTGCAGCGACGCATAGCCGGTCATCAGAACGGCAGTGTCGAACAGCGATACCTCGATGGCCTGACCCATGCCGGTGCGTTCGCGTGCGACAAGTGCGCCGAGAACGGCATTGCTGGCCATCATCGCCGTGCTGATATCCATGACCGGCGACAGTGCACGCACGCCCTCGCGGTCCGCGTAGCCGTTCATGGATACAAACCCGCTCTCGACCTGGGCGATGGGATCGAAGCCGAGCCGGTCTGAGAAAGGTCCTTCCCGGCCGTAGGCGGAGACCGAGCAATAGATGATCGATGGCGCGATCTGACGACAACTCTCGTAACTAAGCCCGAAGCGCTCCATGACCCCAGTGGAGAAATTCTCGACCACAACATCCGCCGTGCGGATCAGGTCCCGTGCGACCTCGACGCCCTCGGGCGATTTCAGATTGATCGCCACGCTTCGCTTGTTGCGATTGGTCCACAGGAACGGCGCACCATAGTTCAGCCTGGCATCAATTGGCGGGTAGCGCCGCAGGTCGTCGCCACGCACAGGGGCCTCGACTTTGATCACCTCGGCACCCATGTCGGCCAGGATCATCGTCGCGAACGGCCCTGCAATGAAATGCGAGAAGTCCACGACCCTGATCCCGGCAAGCGCCTTGGGCGCATCAGTTGTTCGGGGCGTGTGCTCCGGAAACTCCGCTTCGATCCGATCCAGCATCTTTCCATCCATATGGCTTTGTTTCGAGATGATCCGGTCAAAGATCGAGCACAAGCGTGCCGGACTTGGATCCCGAACAGCAGATCATAATGGTCTTGTTCGCCGCCCGCTCTTCCGGACTCAGGAACAGGTCGCGATGATCGGGGATTCCCTCGATCACCCGCGTTTCGCAGGTCCCGCAAACGCCTTCCGAACAGGCGTAATTGGCCATGACGCCGGCATCGATAACGGCATTTAGAATGGTCTTGCCCGGCTCGACCGCGATCGTGCGATTGCTGCGCGCCAGTCTGACCTCAAATCCGCCGTCGACGGCCGGCGCTTGTTTGGCCTGGAAATACTCGATGTGGACATGCCCCGCCGGACGGCCCGCGGTGACTTTCTCGAAGGCTTCCAGCATCGGCACCGGGCCGCAGCAATAGAGATGCGCGCTGGCGGGCGTATTTCCGACGATGGCGGCAAGATCGAGGGGCCGCCCGCCATGTTCATCGTCAAAGTGGAAATGGAGCTGTGCGTCAGAGCCGATGGCGCCGAGCTCGCCGAGAAATGCCGCAGCCCGCCGCGTCCTTGCCGCGTAGGACAATTTCCAGGGGCGGCCCAGCGCTTGCAGGCGCTGGATCATCGACACCAGCGGCGTGATGCCGACGCCGCCTGCGATCAGCAGCGAAGATTCCGCATCCTCATGCAGCGCAAAATTGTTTCGGGGCAAGGAGACCGCAACGATATCGCCGGCCTTTAAGGTGTCGTGGACGAAGCTCGAGCCGCCCCGCCCGGCAGCATCCTTGTTGACGGCTATGACGTAGCGATGCCGTTCACTCTGATCGTTCACGAGCGAATAGCTGCGGATCATGCCGTTCTTCAGATGCAGATCGATGTGGCTGCCGGCGGTGAAGGGTGCGAGGTCGCCTCCCGCCGGAAGCACCAGCTCATAGGAATTGATGGTCTCGGCTTCATAGCCGATGCGCTTCACTCGCAGTTCCTGCAGGTCGGTAGCCATATCGAAGCGCTCAAAGCTCGTAGCCGAAGTCCGCGCCGAGCTTCGCCCGCATGAAAGGCGCGCCGGAATCGATCCAGGAGTCCTCGGGCGGCAGCCGCAAGGACACCGCGCGGACCATGAACACGTCCGGATCGGCGACACCTTTCGGCCTGATGCCGTGGTCGCGATAGGCGCCGAGTGCTTCCAGAATGAACCGTCTGGTCATCGCGATGCCGGTATCGCTGGAGCATAAATTCTCTTTGGTGCGGTCGGCGATCGGCGACACCCCGCTCTGGCACGCGCCGTCCTGGACCCAAAGACCGGGAAGACCGGAAAACCATGTCGTCCGCTGTGCTTCGTAGTCGAATTGATATCCGTTCTGCGGATTGTACTTCGTCCAATAGTCGGCGTACGGCACCGTCACCGGCTGCTTGACCAGCGCGTGGCGGCTGGCGTGGCCGCTCTCCCGGCCCTTGTGCCCTTCCGCAAAGACCTCGCGCGTCTTGGCCAGCAGCGGCTGCGAGGGATGATAGGAGAACATGATGCAGAGCGTGTTCTCGTCGTCGATGGGCACCCATGCATGGCCGCTGAGATCGGGAAACGGCGATAGCGGCGGAACGAGCGTGTAGAACGGCAGCATGAACTGATTGACGCGCCAGTAGAGCGTATTGGCGTCGTAGTTCCGGCGTGCCGCAATGCTCATGCCGAAATCCTGCCTGACGCATTCGAAGGTCGGGCGGAGGTCGCGCTTCTGGATCCACGCGCTGGTGGTGCCCTGCGCGTCGAGACGGCCGTGAAGCAACGGCGCATGCGCGGAATCGATCTCGCCTTCGACGGCCTGCAGCCAGTTGCACTCCTGAACCCGCACCGAGATGTGAACCTGCTCCTCCGGGACAAGATTCCACTCGACATTCGGCAGCGGCGGAGGCGCGGCCTGATCCGGCCCCAGATAGGCCCAGATCATTCCGTTTCGCTCGCGGCAGGCATAGGCCTTGATGTGCACCCGTTCCTTGAGCCGGCTGCGGACCGGTTCGGCCGGCATGTCCATCACCGCGCCGGTCACGTCGAACTTCCAGCCGTGATAGACGCAGCGCAGGCCGCAATCCTCGTTGCGGGCGAAAACCATCGGCGCGCCCCGGTGCGGACAGGCCTGGTCGACCAGACCAACGCGGCCCTCGGTGTCGCGGAAAGCCACCAGATCCTCGCCAAGCAGTCGGATGCGCTTCGGCTGTCCATCGCGCGCCAGATCGGCGGACGGCAGAAACGGAATCCAATAGAGCCGGAACAACTCCCCCAGCGGAGTGCCCTTGCCGACTCTTACCAGCCGCTCGTTGTCCTCGTGCGAGAGCATGATTTTCTCCTCGATCGCTTTTTGTCAGGTTCGATTTTGGGTCGTTCTCGCATCCAGCAAGGCTATGACCCGATCAGACAATCCGAGATCGCGCGCCGTCCATAACGGGTCGGATGAAGCAAGCGGCTGCCGCGGAATCGGCGGCAGCTTTCCGGCCTCGACCAGCCTGACGATCATTTCGATCCGCCGACGCTCCAGATCCTTCAGCACGTCTTCAACGACGACCCCTTCCGCGGTGCACCCGGGAAGCTCCGGATAAGCGAGGCGAACGAGCCATTCTCCAGGCTCGGTCTCGACGGCTTCCGCCTCGAGCAGATACGGAATCGACAACAGAGCGCGCAGATCCAACGCAGGGCCTCCCCTGGGGCTCTCTTCTCCGAGCCGCCATTTAGTACGTATGCGTATCATATCGCCGTGGCGCTGGCAATCATCCGGATGCCCGCCGGCAACGCCATTCGCCGCGGTTGAGAGGCCACGGCCAAGCTGCTAACCGCTTGTTGCACTGGAGCAGTTGGGGAACGAAGCGCCATGTCAGTCAAAAAGGACGAAGCTGGAGATCCGGTAGCCACGCTGGCACATCAGTGGAGACTGGAAAGCGGCATCGGATTTCTGCTGCGCCTGCTCGAAGCCAAATATGACGGGCTCTACCAGAGCGTAACGCGGCAAACCGACATCACGCCCCGCCAGTTCGGCGTGCTGATGGCGTTGCTGCAGGAGGGGCCAATGACCGCATCGGCCCTTGCAGAACGCATCAGTTGCGACCGGAACACGCTGAGCGAAATGCTGAAGCGGATGACCGCGCGCAGGCTGATCTCCAAGAAGAGCCATCCCGGCGATCGCCGTTCCATCCAGGTCCAGATCACTGCCAAGGGCACCAGCGCGCTGATGGCCGTGGTTCCGGCCGCGGCTCGGCTGCAGGATCTCATGCTTGCTCCCTTGAGCCAGGACGACCGCGCTCATTTCCTGCGTTGCATGCTGGCGATCGCGAAGTCTCCCCCTCCCGAATCCGACACCTGAGGCCCGCAGCCGCTGCCAGACCGCCGCTTGCCCGGCCATGGTGGTTGAAATCCCCTGGCCGATACGATACGTATACGTACTAAAAATATTTCCGAGGCGCCATAGAGCGTCCGTCGAGGGGAGGTGCTGATGCGCGCGCTGGTTCTGTTGCTGTCGTTCCTATTCACAGCCCCTGTTCTGGCCGAGGGGTATCCGGAGCGTGCGATCCGGATGATCGTGCCCTATCCGGCAGGCGGCTCCACCGACATTCTCGCGCGGGCCATCCTGCAACCCCTCACGGAAATCCTTGGCAAACCGGTCATCATCGACAACAAATCGGGTGCGGGAGGCATCATCGGCACGACCGAAGCGGCTCGGGCAACGCCGGACGGATACACGATCGTATTCGGCAACCTCGGACCGAACGCGCTGAACGCGAGCCTCTACAAGAAGCTCGCCTACGATCCTATCCGCGATTTCGTGCCGATCTCGAAGGTTGTCGACGTGCCGTTCCTGCTGGTGACGGCGCCGTCGACCGGGATCAGCAGCGTCACCGATCTGATCGCACGCGGCAAGAAGGATCCCAACGCCCTCACCTATGCGTCGGTCGGGCAAGGATCGGCCTCTCATGTCACGGCGGAGTTGTTTCGCCGTCAGGCCGGCATTGAAATGCAGCATGTTCCGTATCGTGGGGGCGCACCGGCAACGAACGATACGCTGGCGGGCCAGGTTTCGGTCTACTTCATCACCCCGCTCGAAGGCATGGGTCAGGTCCAGGCCGGCATGCTCAAATCGCTCGGCATCAGCACGGCGGAGCGCTCGCCGCTGTTTCCGGACATGCCGAGCATCAACGAGGCGCTTCCCGGGTTTCAGGTGGTGGTGTGGTTTGGGATCCTCGCGCCTGCCGGCACCCCGCCAGAGATCGTGGCCAGGCTGAACGACGCGGTCACGCGCGCCGTCGCGACGCCGTCCGTGCAGGAGGCTCTCAAGAAGCTCGGCGTCGAACCGAAGAGTTCAACGCCGGCAGCTTTCGCGGCCACCATCCGTACCGATGTCGACAAGTGGGCGAAGGTAGTGAAGGAGGCCAACATCACTCTCGACTAGCATCGTCTCCGCTATCGGTCTTGACGTTGCGTTCCTCGATCACCTTGCGCCAGGACGGGATTTCGGCGGCGATCAGGGCGTGCAGTTCGGCAGGCGTGCTGGCCCTGGCCTCGACGCCATAGGAGAGAAAGCGATCCCGTATCTGCGGCATCGCCAAGACCGTGCCAAGCGCGGCGTTGAGCTTGGCCACGACGTCCGGCGGAGTGCCGGCAGGTGCCAGAATGCCGAACCACGTTTCGACCGAATAGCCCTTCAAGGCACTGCCGATGGAGGCCGCACCGGGAGCAACCGGCGAAGGACCTGGCGAGGAAACCCCGAGCAGCTTCACCTTGCCGGAGCGGATGTGCTCGTTCAGCGTATCGGAAGTGGTGGTGAGCAGAATGTCGACCTCGCCGGCAAAGATCGCAAGCGTCGTCGGCGCCTGGCCTCTGTATGGGACGTGGACCATTTGCAGACCTGCCTGATTGAGGAAGCGCTCGGTGCTCAGATGCCCGAGCGAGCCTGGTCCGGCGGAAGCATATAGCATCGGCTTGCTCTGCGCCTTGGCATAGGCAATCAGCCCGGCGACGTCGGTTACGGGCACTTTTTCGCTTGCCACCAGAACCAGCGGCGCCGTGGAGACCAGCGACACCGGCGCAAAGCTCTTCAGCGGATCGAAATCGATGCCTTTCTGCAGCAACGGCGCGATCGAAATCGGCCCATTGTTGGCAAACAGAAGCGTGTAGCCGTCGGCATCCGATCGAGCCGCTTCGTTGGAACCGGTTGTGCCGGCCGCACCGCCGCGATTGTCGATGACGATCGGCTGGCCGAGGATTTTTGTCATGGGCTCCTGCAGTGCACGCGCCATGATGTCGGTCGAACCGCCCGCGGGATATGGCACGATGAGCCGGATCGGACGCGACGGATAATTGTCCGCTGCGGCGGGCGCGACGAGGATCGCCGCTCCGAATATGAAAGCCAGAACACGTAGCACCTTCACGTCGATCCTCCCACGCTGTTATTGATTATCTTGCGTTAGAAAAATTCGCGGCTAACAGCATCGCATCACGGCGACGTCCCACCTTTTCCAAATGCGCCGGCGGCAGCGGCCTGTCCGATGTCATTTTTGGACAGGCCGAGCACGCGCGCGAGAATCTCGTCCCGGTGCTCGCCGACGGCGGGGATGTCGTGGCCGATTCCAGTCTGCGCGCCCGACATCCGCCACGGCGCGTTGACGCCCTTGAACTCGCCTGCGACGTCGGCGATCGGCGCGAATACGCCTCGGGCTGACAATTGCGGATCATCCAGCGTTTCCGCGGGATCGCGAAAGCGGGCGCTCGGAATGCCGGCGCGATCGAGCGCTGCCAGGCACTCATCTACGGAGTGCTGCATCGTCCACCGCTCGACGACCTGCATCATCGCGCTCCAGTTCGCGCCACGCGTCGCCACCGAGCCAAAACGAGGGTCGGACGAAAGCTCCGGTAGGCCCGTCAGGTCGCGAAGCGCCGCAAAATTGCGCGCCGACACCGGCGCGATCAGGACATCGCCGTCCTTGGCGCGCACGGGACCATAGGTCGGGCGTGCCACCGGCGCCGAGAACTGCGCTTCCTGCAGCTCATACACCAAAAGGTTCAGCATGCAGTCCATCAGAACGACATCGACATGCTGCCCCGCTCCCATACGCTCCCGTTGCACCATCGCGGTTTGAATCGCCGAGAAGCCGAAAACGCCACCGAGAATATCGGCAACGAACACCGCTCCCGCCGCCGGCCGGTCGCGATCGCCGGCATAGCGCATCAGCGCGCGGTCGAAGCCGCTCTCGGCATGAACGATCATTGCATAGGCTGGACGTTCCGATTGCGGACCGGTCTGGCCGTAACCGGATATAGAGCAATAGATCAAACGGGGATTGATCTTGCGAAGCGCCTCATATCCGAGACCCAGGCGCTCCATGACGCCGGGCCGGAAATTCTCAACCAGAATATCCGTGCTTTCGACCATGCGATGCACGAGCTTGATCGCCTCGGACGATTTGAGGTCCAGCGCGATGCTCTTCTTGCCGGCATTGAGCTGACCGAAATAGGCGCTTTGGCCGTCGCGAAGGGGCGCGCGCAGACGCATCTCTTCGCCTTCCGGCGGCTCGATCTTGATCACTTCGGCTCCGACATCCGCCAGCAACCGGGCGCAATAGGGTCCGGCGAGCATGATGGAGAAATCCAGCACGCGGACGCCCTCGAGTGGTGATTTCAATGATTGGCCCTGCATCATCGGTTCCTATCGAGGTAAACCAAGCGCACGCTGCGCAATCAAGCTGCGCTGAATTTCGTTCGTTCCGATGCTGATCACCCACATCAGGGAATGACGCAGGTTTTGCTCTAAGCGGCCGTTGTCTATGGCGCCCGGCATCTGTTCGGACAGCGCCGCGCGCATGCCGAGCATGTCGAGCGCGGCTTCGCCAAAGCGTTCCATCAGCTCGCTGGAAAAGACCTTGCTGATCGCGCCATATTCCGGCGGCGTGATGCCGTCGGCGGCAAGGTCGGCGCAATGCATCATCAGCAGGCGGCCGATCTCGATTTCGCAGGCGAACGCCGCCATGCGGTCCCGGACAATCGGATCTCCACTCAACTCCTGCCGGGCCACGACGTGCTGGCGCAGTTGTTCAAAGGCATGCGCAACTTTCAGCGCGATGCCGCCGCCGACCAGTCCGCGCTCGAAAGCAAGCGCTCCAGTCAGGACTTTCCAGCCTTCGTTTTCACCACCGACGAGGTTCTCCAGGGGCACGCGAACATCGTCGTAGAAAATGTTGGCGAACGTTCCATCGTACATGGTGGTTGCCGGCCGGATCGTGATCCCGGGCGTGTTCATTGGCACGATGAACATGCTGATGCCGGCATGGGGCCTCGCGTTCTTGTCGGTTCGCGCCGCCAGGAACATGTATTTTCCCCACCAGGTCGTGGTCCAGATCTTCTGGCCGTTAATGACCCAATGGTCGCCGTCGCGGACTGCGCTGGTCCGCAGCGCCGCGAGGTCGGATCCTGCCTGCGGCTCGCTGTAACCCATCCCATGCATGGCCTCGCCGCGGAGAATTTCCGGCAAATATTTCTTCTGTTGCTCGGGCGTTCCGAACATCATCAAGGCGTTGGCCTGGATCGACGCGCCGATGCGCGGAGCCTCGTTTTGCTCCATGGTCTCCATGAAGGCGATTTGCTCTAGCGGCGAACGCGCCTGGCCGCCGAACTCCTGGGGCCAGCCGAGCCCAATCCAGCCGGTGCTTCCCATATCGGCAGCAAACTCAGCGTCGAACTCGCGCTTTGCGAACGGTTTGGCGTCAAACGCGGCCTTTCTGCCGCCCGCCCAGTTTCGCGCAAGCCACCGCCTGACATGTTCGCGCAGTTCGTTCCCGGCGGGACCAAGATCATATTGCGGCATCCCTGCACCGCCATTGTCGAACAGATGGGCAGCGAGGCTTCGTCTGGCATGGGCCGCGCCGCCAAGGGCTATGGTGTCCAAATGCACGCGCTTGAAGTGCAGAGGCGCTTCGTGCTCTTCGGCGTAGCCGATGGCACCGAATGTGTGCTGCGTCTCCAGCGAAACGCGTCGCAAAGAAGGGCCCGCGAACGCCATGGCGCAATCGGAGAAATACGCCCAGTCGTGGTCGCTCTCGTCCCGCAGCTTTGCCGCGTGGTGCAGAACGAGGCGAACGCCCTCGAGGTCGATGAAGCAGTTGGCTAGCTTGTGCTGGATCGCCTGAAACCGCCCGATCGGTTGGCCGAACTGCTGCCGCTCCCTGGCATAGGCCACGGCTAGCTCGAACGCACGACGCGCGGCACCATGGGCGCGGGCCAGTAGCGCCAGACGGGCGATCGATCGTAGGTCGCTCAAGCTGATGTCAGCAGCAGGAACAAGTTTTGCGGGCGCGGCATCGAGCGTCAGTTCCCAATTGCCCCAGGTACCCATCGCGCGCGTCGGCATGCGATTAACGCCGGGAGCCCGAAGGTCGACGAGCGCAAGCTGTGTCTCGTCCACTGGCGCGAGCAGGTGCGTAGCGCTACCCGCCGCCTCGACGAACCGAAGCAATCCCGTTGCCGCCTCGCCATGAAGCGTGATCGAGCCGATACCGGGATCGGAATCGAACGCAGCGAAGGAAAAGACAATACGCGCCGCGCCCACGTGAAGCGCTTTTCGCAACTCACCTGTACCGGGAGAGGCATGCGACAACGCGAGATTGGCCAGCACGGCAGACCACATCGGAGCTGGGCACGCCGCGCGGCCGAGTTCTTCCATCGCCGCCAGGATCTCGCGAAGGCCGCCCTCCCCCGGATCGGCGCCCAGAACCGCGACACCTTGCCGGGCCAGCTTGTCCCATATGTTGGTGATCGCGTCCGGCGATGCACCATCCTTCATGCAGTCGGCGCGCCAATGCGCTTCGAGAAACCCGCGCAAGGAATCGCGAAGCATGCCCGCAACGTTGTCGCTTTCGATGCCGGAGGCCGCCATCGCGAGAGCCTACGCCTGACCGAACCTCGGCTTGCGCTTCTCCTTGAAGGACATGGTTGCCTCCTTGTGATCCGCTGTCTCGAACGTGACCTGCTCTAGCGCCATTGACGCCTCAAGCAGCATGTTCACGCGATCCTTCACGATCTGGTTGATCGACAGCTTGGTCCAGCGGATCGCCCAGGTTGGGCCGTTCGCCAGTTCAATGGCGATCTCCCGCGCCTTGCCCAGCACGTCAGCACGAGGAACCACATGATTGACCAGGCCAATCCGTTCGGCTTCCCTGCCCTTGAGCAGCGTGCCGCGGATCAAGAACTCCTTGGCCTTGTTGATGCCGACCAGCAACGGCCAGATCACGGTGCCGCCGTCTCCGGCAACCAGCCCGACGCGCGAGACGTGCGTGTCCCCAATGCGCGCATCCTCGGACATGACCGTGATGTCGCATAGCAGCGCATGGGTCGCAGCGAGCCCGATTGCATCGCCATTGATCGCCGCAATGATGGGCTTGTCGAGCTCGAGCTGCCGGGTAACGCCGCGGCGGCTGATCATGGGATCATGCACCTCGCCTTCCTCGAGGACATCCCCGCCGGGGCGCTCCGACATCGCCTTGACGTCGCCTCCGACGCTGAAGAAATCGCCGGCACCGGTCAGCACCACGACGCTAACGGCATGGTCATCGGCTAGGTCGTCCCAGATCGTCCGCAGCTCGCGGATCAGCTTCTGATTGATCGCATTGCGCGACTGCGGCCGGTTCAGGGTCACCGTCGCCACCTTCTCCGACACGTCGACCTTGAGGCATTCATATTTCGCGTAGTTCGACACTTTGTTCCTCCCGTTGTTGTCGTGGTTTGAGCTCAGGCCGCTGGCTCCAAGCCCGGCTAGCGGCGCATGCCCGGCTGGACCTCAGCCAGCGCGACATGCAGCGACATCGCGCCTGGGTCCTGCTCGAGCATTCGCTGAACAGCTTCGAGATGCGCGCGCATCAAGCGGCGCGCCGATGAGGTGTTTCGTTCGGCTATGGCGGAGAGCAATTGCCGCCGCCGCTCAGCCAGCCGGCTCATCGCAACGCCGCTCGAGGCCACCTTGGCGTAGACAAAGCGCATGTGAATTTCTGTCACGGCATCCATGATCATTGCGATGACCTTGTTTCCAGTCGAAGCCGCCAGCAGCTTGTAGAATTCGCGGGAGCATTCGACCCGATCGAGCAGCCTCCCTTCCTTGGTCGCAAGCTCGGTTCGCCGGATGTTGGCCTCCAGCGCCTCGAGATCGGACTGACGTGCATGGTCGCACGCAAGACCGACGACGAGGTCGAGCACGTGGACACGCGCCTCGGACAACTCCCGGACCGAAATCGTGCCGAGGCTCAGCATGTCCCGCATGACGTCGTTCATGCGGCTGGTGTCGCCCTCCTGGATGAAGGCACCGCCTTTGACGCCCTTTAGCAATCGAAGCACGCCGGCCATCTCGAGGCTGCGCAACGCCTCCCTCAGGACATTCCGGCTCACACCGAGCTGCTGAGCGAGATCGCGCTCCGGAGGCAGCTTGTCGCCGGGCTTCAGCAACCCGAGCGCCAGCTGCTCGCGAATGCGTTCGCAGATCTCCTCGAACGCCCGCCTCGTATGGATCGGCCGGAACCTGGGGGCCGGCGCGGGACTTGCCGTCGCCCGATGTTCGGCCGGGCGCTCCCGCCTGCCGGACGAAATATTGCGTGAATGCGCACCGGCGCGGGGGCTTGACTTGGTGTCCATGTGGTGAATTATTAAATGGATCACCCATTCAATGGAAGCCCTTTTTCGCTTTCACTCAAAAATGTCCACCAACGAGGGTCCATGAGCTTTTCCGAGGAGCAGATCGCCTTCCGCGACACCGTCCGCAAAATGGCCGAGAAGCATGTGGCGCCGATCGCCGCCGAAATCGACGAGACCGACCGCTTTCCGACCGAGCTCGTGAAGCTGTTCGGCGAAATGGGGTTGATGCAGCTCTGGGTGCCGGAGCAATATGGCGGCCCAAATGGCAATCTCACCATGGCCTGCATCGCGCGCGAGGAGATCTCGAGAATATCTCCGGCCTGTGCTTCGATTGCCTGCCTGAACACGATGTTCATTATGCCGCTGCTCCATTTCGGTTCGGAGGAACAGCGAAAAAAGTACCTGCCGATCATCGCCAAGGGCGGTGTCGTCACGGCAATTGCCATTTCCGAGCCGCAGGCCGGCTCAGACGTCACCGCGATCGCAACGCGCGCCCGGAAAGATGGTGATTGCTATATCCTAGATGGCCGCAAGCAGTGGTGCAGTTATGGAGTGGTCGCCGACTACATCGTGGTGATGGCACGGACCAGCGACAGTCCGGGCGCCGACGGCATAAGCGCCTTCATTGTCGAACCGAAGAAGATGGCGGGGATCTCTTTTGGCCGTCATGAGCGCAAGATGGGATTCCGGGGCGCGCCGAACACTCCGATCTTCTTCGACAATGTGCGTGTACCGCTGGAAAATCTGGTCGGGGAAGAAGGCAAGGGCTTTCGAGCCTCGATGCGCGCCCTCGATCTCAATCGGCCGACCATTGGAGCCCAGTCTGTCGGACTGGCTCAGGGCGCACTCGACGCCTGCGTCGCCTACGCGAAAGAGCGCAAGCAGTTCAAAAAATCGATCTCGGAATTCCAAGGCGTGCAATTCATACTCGCGGACATGGCGATGCAAATCGAGGCGGCGCGCGCGCTGGTATATGAGTGCGCACGAGCCGGCGACGCGAGTGATTGGAAGCGCCTGAATGTTCTCGCCAGCATGGCTAAGTGTGTGGCTAGCGACATGGCCATGAAGGTGACAACGGATGCGGTGCAGATCTTTGGGGGATACGGCTACACCATGGATTATCCCGTCGAGCGCATGATGCGCGACGCAAAGCTAACTCAGATATTTGAGGGCACGAACCAGATTCAGCGGGTCGTCATCGCCCGAGAGTTGCTCATTTAGCCAAACGCAGCCCTGATCCGGAACGCGCCACACCTTCCCTCGACTTCGCCTCCGGCACGCAGATGTGGCGCGAACCAAGCTGTTGCGCAACCTCGCGGGAAAGTGCCCGCCAGGCGGAGCGCCGCAGCACTGAAGACGCTCACCGTCCCCTTCATGAACACCACGCGGCGGGAAATAAGCCGGCCTCCGCCGCGTCCAGGTGCCGCAGCGTTTGAGCGATGGCGGACAAGTCCTGGTGCCGATCCATCCGCGAGTTGTGGGCTGGCGCGCCGGACGACGAGCCGAACGTCGCGCTCGAACTCGACGATCTGATGAACATCAGCTACAGCTCCGGCACGACGGGGCTGCCAAAGGGCGTCGCCTATTCTCATCGCGCTCGTCAGAATATGGGCATGACTTACGCCATTGGTATGAATTACGGCTCGACGGCGCGCACCCTTCTCACCACGCCAATCTACTCGAATGGCAGCTGGATCACACTGTGGCCTGCCCTGATGACAGGCGGCGAGATCGTGATCATGCCGTCCTTCTCAACGAAGGACTGCCTCGATTTGATTCAAGAGCGTAAGATAACGCACGTTTTTATGGTGCCCACCCAGTACATTCGTCTGCTGGATGAACCTGCGCTGCATCGGGCGGACCTCAGCAGCCTCAAGATGTGCCTGACGGCGGGCTCGACGATGACAGTAGATGTCAAACGCAAGATAACATCTGCGTTCGGGCCCCGGCTTTATGAGCTGTACGGCTTCTCGGAAGGCGGAGCCACGATTATTTCGCCGGAAGAAATGGTTGATCGTCCGTCATCGGTCGGGCGACCAAACCCAGGCTATGATGTTCGCATTCTGGGCGGCAACGATCGAGAAGTCGCGCGAGACGAGACCGGAGAGGTCGCGTTCTACGGCGGGTGGATGATGCGCGGATACTACAATAATGATGCGCAGACCGAGTCCATAGTCTGGCGCGACGAAAAAGGACGATCGTTCATTCGCTCCGGCGACATGGGCAAGCTCGACGACGAGGGCTATCTCTATATCGTCGGACGCAAGAAGGATATGATCATCTCGGGCGGGTTCAATATATACCCGGCCGACATCGAAGAGGCGCTGAGCGCGCACCCCGATGTTCTGGAAGCGACCGTCATCGGAGTGCCCCACCCGGTCTGGGGAGAAACGCCCATCGGCTTCGCTATCGTAAAACGCGAGAGCAAGCTCGAGGTTGGCTCACTTCAAGAATGGGCAAACGAACGACTGGCAAAAACGCAGAGGCTCTCGGCAGTCGTATTTCTAGACGAATTTCCGCGAAACGCGCTCGGTAAGGTGGTCAAGCGCGATCTCCAGAGCCATCCGTCCCTGCCGGACGTCAAAAGCTCATAGGCACCCTAGCTGAACCATGCCGAAAGGCCCTCTAGCGTGGCAAGCTGGGGCTTGATGAAGCCCCGCATTGCCGGTGCTGTAATCGACTCCCGAAGGCGTAGCGTAAGCTAAGACACTGTTTGGATCACTTCCACTTGGGTCGAGACGAAGTTCTTCGCCGAATCGGAGTACCGGGACATCACCTCCGAAGGTCTACTCAGGGCCAGTTCGTTCAAAGGGCTTACCCGGAAATAACAACGAATCGCGATCCCTCGAAGTCATCGCCAATCATGGCGCGGCGCGCAGGGCCTTGGGCGCGGCTTGGCCCGCGATCCCATACAGGAATTGATCGACGACCAAATCCGCAAACTCACCCGGGCCAATGCCGCCATTCGGATCGTACCAGGTGTGGCTAAAGTTAAGTGTTCCGAACAGCATCATCGCGTAGACCTTCCTGGTCCGTTTGACGATCTTGCCTTGATTGTCGAGCTTCAGCAGTAGCCCCGAGACAAGATCGACAATCCGGCGCTCGAGAGACTTGATAGTCTGCTGGTCGGCTTCGCTTAGGAAGGTCAGATCGTTAAGAATCAGGCGCTGCTCCTGCGGCGAGCGCGCATTAAGATCAACGATGGCATGGATCGCAGCGCGGAACTGATCAAGCGTGGATGCATGCTTTGCGATCCCAGCTTCGACATCGGCGATCATCCGGCGGACATGCTCGTCCAAGATGGCGAAGAGGATCGCCTCCTTCGAGTCGAAATAGTGATATAGCGCGCCGCGCGAGAGCTTGCATGCATCGGCGAGGTCGGCGATCGAAGCTCGCATATAGCCTTGGCTCGCAAACAGGCCGCAGGCCGCAGATAGAATTCCGCGTTGGATGTCGTCGTAATTCTCGGAGCGCGTTCGCGCCATTGACCGTCTCTCACATTCCGAGCGTGCCGTCGCAATCCGACGGCTTCCGCTCTCTATACTACCGACACGCTCGCATCGTCCCGTGTTGGCCACCGCCGTCCACCAGAACTCTTCGGCCTGACCGCCCAAATTTGATCTGGATCAAAAAAATAATTTGAACGGCCGGTCGGATTATAATATGTTGAACCTCAACACAGCAAGGACATAGGGGCACGCGGGGCCAACCCGGCGGCATCCAGGGAGGCAGTTCGTGGACGCGCAGAAGGTCGATGCTGTCGTGATCGGGGCCGGAGCCGGTGGTCTGTGCGCCGCGGCGCGGCTGGCCTATGGCGGGCTGCACACACTTGTCGTCGACGACAAAAGCCGGCTCGGCGGACGCGCCTCGACGGAAGAGATCGACGGCTTCAAGGTCAATATCGGCGCGATCGCGATTGAGTTCGGCGGCGTGTTCGAGGAGACCTTTCGCACCGTCGGCGCGCCCCTCAACATCCGAGCGCCGGAGCCTGCGAGCTCCTTCTTCATCGACGGCAAGCTAATCGACGTCGGCCGGGGCGGCTGGTCACTACTGCTCGGGCAACTCACGAAGCAGGCCTCCCGCATCCTAGAGAGGTTCGCCGATGCCCGATCCGGCAACCTCCCAGACGGTCGGGAATCGACCGAGGATTGGCTCAGAGCCTACACCAACAACGCCACGGTCCACGCGCTCTTTCGCAATCTTTGCGCTGCGATTTTCGCCTGCAACGCCGCCGAGCTGCCGGCCCGCGCCTTCCTCACCTATTTCACCAGCAAGGGTGCCTTCAAGAAATTCGGCTTCTGCCCGGATGGAACGATCGGCGTTTGGACCAGTCTTGCTGATGCCATCAAGCGAAACGGCGACGTTTGGCTCGAAACACCGGCCACCGAAATCCACACGATCGATGGCCGTGTTATCGGCGTCGCAGTCCAGAGGAATGGCGCGCCGGTACGCATTGAGACCGACCTCGTCATCAGCAATGCCGGACCGAAAGCCACCGTCGCGCTGGCCGGCGAAGCGGCCTTCCCTGCCGGCTACGTCGCAAAAGTCCGAAACGACTTGCGGCCCGCCGCCAATATCGTGATCAACATCGCGAGCCGCGAGCCGCTGGTGAACCATCCCGGCATCGTCACCTTCGGCAAGACGCGACGGCTCTGCAACATGGCAAACCTATCGGCCACTTGCCCGGAGCTCGCACCGGCCGGTTGGCACCTCTATGTCGCCTATGCCGTACCAGTCCCCGCGCTAGGCGATTTCGATTCGAATGCCGAAGTGGAGCTCGCCCTCGCTGATCTGCGCGAGCAGTTCGGCAATTTCGATCGAGCAAGAATCCTCTCGATCCGCGTCATGCGGGACGATTGGCCAGCCCAGCGGAGCTGCGCCGGCTACGATTTGCCGCGGGAGACCGGCATCGCAGGTCTCTGGTGCGTTGGTGACGCCGTCAAGCAATATGGCAATGGCGGCACACAGGCCTGCGCCGAAACCGCCAAAATCGTGACCGATGCGATCTTGTCCGCGCGCCCTCGCCTGCCGCAGTCGAGCCGGATCTGACCGCGATGCCGACGACGATCCCGCTCCAGACGCCGTCTCCTGCGCCACAAGCGGCAACAATGCCCGATGGCCTGCTCGAATTCCGCAATATTCGCGTCGTCTATGACAACGCGATCGAGGCCATCCGCGACGTCTCGATTATGGTGCCGCAGGGCGGCGTCGTCGCCCTACTCGGTTCCAACGGCGCAGGCAAGTCCACGCTGCTGAAAGCAATGTCCGGCATCCTCTATACCGAGGAAGGCGTGATCGAGAACGGCAGCATCCGCTTCCGGGGCGAAGACGTCCATCAATTGCCGCCCGACGAACTAGTCCGGCGCGGCATGGTCCAGGTGCCCGAGGGCCGCCGCGTTTTTGCCGCGCTGACGATTGACGAGAATCTCCAGATGGGCGGCTACACCCGCACCGGCCCTGACGCGCGCGAACGCCGCGACCAGGTGTTTGCGTTGTTCCCCCGGCTCTACGAGCGGCGCGATCAGATCGCGGGCTACATGTCCGGCGGCGAGCAGCAGATGCTTGCGATCGGCCGCGCCTTGATGACCGATCCTGTCCTGCTCGCGCTGGACGAGCCCTCGCTCGGGCTCGCGCCGCTGATCATCGATCGCATCTATGAAGTGATCGTCCGCTTGCGCGACGAGTTGAAGATGACGGTGCTGCTGGTCGAGCAGAACGCCCAGCGTGCGCTCGACATCGCGGACTACGGCTACATCCTCGAAACCGGTCGCGTGGTGCTCGACGGCACCGCCAAGAAGCTCGCGGCGAATGAGGATGTCCAGGAGTTCTATCTCGGCGCCTCCTCAGGCAACCGCAAGAGCCTGCGCGAGATCAAGCACTACAAGCGCCGCAAGCGGTGGCTGTCGTGACCGCGCTCCTCACCGTCGAGAACCTCAGCAAGCGCTTCGGCGGCCTGCAGGCGCTTGCCGATGTCAACCTCACAGTTGCGCCGGGCGAGATCTGCAGCGTGATCGGCCCGAACGGCGCCGGCAAGACCACCCTGTTCAATATGATCTCCGGCGTGCTGCGGCCGAGCGGCGGCCGCATCGTCTTCGACGGCATCGACCTATCCACCATCTCGCCCTGGCGGTTCGCCGCCGCCGGAATCGCCCGCACATTCCAGAACCTTGCGCTGTTCAAGCACGGCACGGTGGTCGAGAACATCCTCACCGGCCGTCATACCCATCTGCGCTCCAACGTGCTCGATGCCGTGATCTTCTTCGGCCGTACCCGTAGCGAGGAGATCGCGGCGCGGCAACGGGTCGAGCACATCATCGAATTCCTCGAGATCGAGCATGTCAGAGACGCGGTCGTCGGGACGCTGTCCTATGGCCAGCAGAAGCGCGTCGAACTCGCGCGCGCGCTCGCCTCAGAGCCAAAGATCCTGCTGCTCGACGAGATGGTCTCCGGGATGAACCAGGAGGAGACCGAGGACATCGCCCGCTTTGTGCTCGATATCCGCGACGAGCTCGGCATTACGGTCCTGATGATCGAGCACGAGATGCGGATCGTCATGGACATCTCCGATCGCGTCCACGTCCTCAATTTTGGGCGCAAGATCGCCGAAGGTACCCCCGATCAGGTCAGGCACGACCCGGCCGTCGCCGAAGCCTATCTCGGCGGCCGGCGCGCCAGTCCAATTGCAAAGGCGGGGTCATGATGTCGACGCTCGATAGCCTTCGCTCAACGCTTATACCACTGCAAGCAAACGCCGCCCGCAGCGCGCCAACGACCGACGCGGCCACCTTCCACGCCTCGCTCAGGGATGCCGCCATCACGATTCCGCAGATGCTGCGGCAGCGTGCCGCCATGCATGGCGATGCGCGGGCCTTGCGCGAAAAGGACTACGGCATCTGGAATCCCTATTCCTGGCGGCACTACTACGAGACGGCACGGGCGATCGCGCTGGGCCTCTTGTCGCTCGGCATTAAGCCGGGAGATCGCATTGCTATCGCCGGAGAGAACACGCCGGAATGGTTTTACGCCGACCTCGGCGCGCAGATGATCGGGGCCGTGTCCGTCGGCATCTATCCGACCAACCCCTGGGTCGAGCTGCAATATATCGTCAAGCATTCCGGCGCTCGCGTCGTCGTTACCGGCGACCAGGAGCAGACGGACAAGGTGCTGGAGGCCATGGCCAATAATGGCGGCCTGCCGGATCTCGAGGCTATCGTTTGCACCGACATGAAGGGGCTGCGGCACTACCGCCAGTCGACGCTGATGTCATTCGAGGCGCTGTGCCAGCGCGGCCTTGCCCATATGCGCGAGCATCCTGACGCGAATGCCGCGCTCGACCGCATGATCTCGCAAGGCGCGCCCGACGATGTCTGCATCCTCGTCTACACCTCGGGCACCACTGGCCCGCCCAAAGGCGCGATGCTGACCCACCGCAATCTCGTCTACGCCGCCTATACCTACGCCGAAGCCGTCGGCATCGCCGACAAGCCGTTCGAGGCGGTGAGCTATCTGCCACTGTGCCACGTCGCGGAGCGCTGCTACGGCATGGTGATGCATCTCGTGCTCGGCGGCACCGTCAGCTTTGCCGAGTCGATCGACACCGTCGCCATCAACATCCGCGAGATCGCGCCCACTTTCTTCGTCGGCGTTCCCCGCATCTACGAAAAGCTGCAACAGGGCTTGCTGTTCAAGCTCGGAGAAAGCGGGAAGCTGCGGCAAGGCCTGACCAGGGCCTGTCTCGCCTGGGGCAGAAAGCTCTCCGACCGCTGGCAGGCGGGCAAGGAAAGCCTGTTCGATCGCGCCGGTTACGGCCTGCTCTATCTCCTGATGTTCCGCAATCTGCAACGCCACCTCGGCTTCGCCTATAGCCGGCATCGGCTCTGCGCGGGCGCATCGATCTCGCCGGAGACACTGCGCTTCTTCGACATCATCGGCCGCCCGGTATCGCAAGGCTACGGGCTCACCGAGAGCGGCGGTGTCGCCTTCGTCCAGGCGATGGGCCATCACCGGATCGGTGGCTGCGGGCTGCCGCTGCCGCAGACCGAGTGGAAGCTTGACGACGACGGCGAGATCCTGCTGCGCAATCCCGGCGTCTTCAAAGGCTACTTCCTCGACGACAAGGCCTCCACCGCCTCGCTTGAGACCGGCGGCTGGCTCCGTACCGGCGACATCATCGAAGTGCTCGACAATGGCGAAATCGCCGTCGTCGACCGCAAGAAGGCCATCATCATCACCGCCGGCGGCAAGAACATCGCGCCCTCCGAGATCGAGAATGCGCTGAAGGACTCCGAATTCGTCAAGGAAGCCATCGTCGTCGGCGAAGCGAAGAAGTATCTCGGCGCGATCATCCAGGTCGACTACGACAATGTCGGCCGTTGGGCGCGCGACCGCGCGCTGGCTTACACCAACTACAAGTCGCTGTCGCAACTGCCCGAAGTGCACGACTTGGTCGAGCGCATCGTCAACGAGACCAACAAACGCTTCGCGCGGGTCGAGAATGTCAGGCGTTTCGCCATCCTGGAGAAGGAGCTCGACCATGACGACGGCGAGCTGACCGCCACCCAAAAGGTGCGCCGCGCCATGATCGAGAAGAAGTTCGCGCGCGAGCTCGCCATCATCTATCCTGCGGAGAGCTGACATGCAGTATCTGCTGCAACTTCTGATCTCCGGCCTTGCGATCGGCGCCATCTATGGCCTGATCGCGATGGGTTTTGCCGTCATCTACAAGTCGACCGGGCTGGTCAATTTCGCGCAGGGCGAGATGACCATGATCACGGCCTATATCGCCTGGACCATCTCGACGACCGTCAGCGGCAATGTGGTCGTGGTCGCCTTCGGCGCGATTCTCGCTGCAATCCTGCTCGGTCTCGTCATTGAGCGCGTCGTGATGCGGCCGATGCTGGGCGAGCCGGTCTTCGCCACCGTGATGGTGACCATCGGGCTTGCGGTGATCCTGCGCTCGGCGATCAACTTCATTTGGGACGCCTACCCGCACGACCTCGACATCGGCATGGGCCGTGACATCGTGCGCATCGGTGGCATCGGCGTCCGCACCGGCCAAATCGCCGTCATCGCAACGCTGCTGGTGCTGCTGGCCGCAATCTGGGCATTCTTCCGCTACAGCAAGATGGGGGTCGCCATGCGCGCCGTCGCGGCCGACGACCGGACCGCGCTCCTGATGGGCATCAGCGCCACCCGCGTCCATGCGCTGGCCTGGGCCGCTTCCTCCGTCATCGCCGGGATCGGCGGCGTGTTCTTCGCGCTGTCCTACGACCTGTCGCCCGCGATGTTCCAGCTCGGACTCAAGGCGTTTCCCGCAACCATCCTCGGCGGGCTCGACGCCGTGCTCGGCTCCGGCCTCGGCGGCCTGCTGATCGGCATCGCCGAGAATCTCGCCGGTGGCTATATCGGCTCTGGCATGAAGGAGATCGCGGGTTTTGCGATGATCATCGTGGTCCTGATGATCCGCCCATTCGGCCTATTCGGCGAACGCGACATCGAGAGGGTTTAAAGCGATGCGCACAGGCGATTACAAGCAGACCTACAGCGAACTCGTCGCGCTGATCGATTCCCCACCGGTCTGGCTGTGGTCGGCAGTTCTGGTGCTGGCGCTGATCGCCGCGCCCTATGTCCTGAACGCCTACGCGCTGTCGTTCCTGATGATCATCCTGATCACGGTGACCGCCGCGCTCGGCCTCAACATCCTCACCGGCTACGCCGGCCTGATCTCCCTTGGTCACGTTGGTTTCCTCGTCACCGGGGCCTATGCCTACGCGGTCCTCGTATCGAAGTATCACATGCACCCCTTGCTCGGCTTTCTCGGTGCCGGCATTGTCCCGGCGCTGGCCAGCCTGATCGTCGGTGCGCCGTCGCTGCGCCTGAAGGGCCTTTATCTCGCCATCACAACACTCGCCTTCTCCTTCATCATCAACACAGTGATCCTGGAGATGCGATGGCTTACCAACGGCGCCCGCGGCATCTCCGTGCAGCGGCCGGAGATTTTTGGCATCAGCTTCGACGGCGACACCGCATTCACGTATCTCTGCCTCGGCGTCGCCATTCTGACGCTGTTTGCCACTCTCAACATCCGCCGCAGCCGGGTCGGCCGCGCCTTCGTCGCGATCCGCGACAACGACACCGCGGCTCGCGTCATGGGCATCAACCTGCATGCCTACAAGCTCTTCGCCTTCGTCACGTCAGCCTTCGTCATCGGCATCGCCGGCGCGCTCTACGGAATTTATCTTTCCTTCGTCAGCGTCGAAGGGTTTCCGTTCCTGCTCTCGATCGAGGCGCTGGCGATTTTGATCGTCGGCGGCCTCGGTTCGGCGCTCGGAGCCGTGCTCGGCACCATCGTGATCGTACTGCTGCCGGAAGCAACGCGCCTCGTTTTCAGCCTGTTCAGCGCCCAGATCGACGCGGTGTTCACCACAGGCGCGCAGGAGCTGAAGAGCATGCTCTACGGTCTCGTCATCATCCTGTTCCTGCGCTTTCAGCCACGCGGCCTGGTCGGCGCCTGGCACGACATCAGACGCGCATGGGTGAACTGGCCGCTGCGTTACTGACAAAACCGATATTGGAGGGAGGACAGAAATGAAAAATCATCTGACGACCGCGTCACTGTTGCTCGCGACGACCCTGCTGGCCGGCAGCGGCGCGCTTGCCGCCGACCCCGGCATCAGCGACACCGAGATCCTGATCGGCGACGTCGAGCCCCTGACCGGACCGCCGGCGCTGCTTGGCGTCGCCGCATCGATCGGCCACAAGATCGCGATCGCGGAAACCAACAATGCCGGCGGCATCAACGGCCGTAAGATCAAATACGTGCTGGAGGACGACGGCTATGTCACCGCGCGCACGATCCAGGGCGCCAAGAAGGTGATCGAGGTCGATAAGGTGTTCGCCATGCTCGGCATCTCCGGCTCCGGCCAGTCGATCGCCGTGATGCCCGTGCTGGAGAAGGCGGGTATCCCGACCGTGATCGACGTCGCACCCGTCAAGCTCCTGTGGGAGCCCCCGCGCAAGAACGTGTTCGTGGTCGGCCAGTCTTACGAGGAAGGGATCATCCACCTCGTGAATTACCTCGCCGAGAAGAACCCCGGCAAGAAATGGGGGTTGATCACGCAGGATGACGATTACGGCATTACCGTGCGGGACGGCTTCGATTCCGTGGTGAAATCAAAAAAGCTGAACGTCGTCTACAGCGGCAATTACAAGAAAGGCCAGCAGGACTTCTCGTCCGACATGCTTCAGTTGAAGGATTCGGGCGCCGAAGTGTTTCTGGCCGGCGGCATCATCGCGGAGAACATCGCGATGATGAAGGAGCTCGAGAAACTCAACGTCAAGCCGGTAACCGGCATCTTCTGGCCCGGCCGGATCGAGCCCGTGCTCAAGCTGATGGGCCCGGCCGGCGACGGCATCTACGCCGTTGACTATGTCGAGCCGTTCGCCGGCGAGGCCGGCAAGGCGTTCCTGGAGAAGGCCAGGCCGCTGGTGTCGGAGGCCGAGTTCAAGGGCATCAACCGCTACACCATGACAGGCTATGCCGCGGCGAAGGTCTTGATCGCGGCGATCGAGCGCTGCGGCAAGCAGCCGACCTGGGCCTGCACGATCAGCGAGCTCGAAAAGACGAAGAACGTGGAAACCGGCGTGATGGCGCCGGTCAGCTTCGGTCCCGGCGTCCGTTTCTCGAACCAGAAGCTGCAGATCATGCAGGCCGATGCCGCCACACTGAGCTTCAAGCCGGTGAAGTAAGGCCGCCGAGAAATGGCCGGGACAGCCCCCGGTCATTTCCCCTTGAAAACAGGCCGACGCCTGGATGCGAACGCGGCGATGCCCTCGCGTGCATCGTCAGAGCGACTCGCGGCAACGATGGATTCAATTTCAACTTTGAGCTGGGCGCCGAGGCTTGATTCAAAAGACTGCCGCAACATACGGCGCATGGCACCAAAGGCCTGCGTCGGCCCCGCCGCCAGCTCCCTCGCGACCGCCATCGCTTGCGCTTCGACAGAGTCGTCCGACACGAGACGCGAGACCAGGCCGAATTCCAGCGCCTCCTGCGCCGTCAGGCGGCGATTGAGCAGGAAGAGCTCCTGCGCCCGCCGCATGCCAATCATCCGCGGCAGGAACCAGGTGTTGCCGCCGTCAGACGTCAATCCCAGCGCGCTATATCCGAGGGCAAAACGCGCGTCAGTGGATGCCAATACGATATCTGCAGCGTAGAGGAGGCCCAACCCACCTCCCGCGGCGGCGCCACGCACTGCCGCAACGACCGGTGCATCCATGCTTGTCAGGCGATCTATCGCGCGATGATAGCCATCGATCATGCGACGCAGCTTGCCCGGCAACTCGGCCGGCGGTGTACCGGCGAATAGATTGATGTCGCCGCCCATGGTAAAATTCTTCCCGTTCCCTGCGATCAGGACGGCGCGCAAACCGGAGATTTCGGCCATTCGCGCCGAGGCTTCTTCCAGATCCGCGGCCATCTCTTCATTGATGGCATTACCTTGGTCCGGACGATTGAGCCGAAGAGTTGCAATGCCGTCTGCGATCTCGAGGAGGACGGCCTTGAAGGGGCCCGCGGCATCATGCCAGCGAGCGGTGTCAGTATATTGTTCGAGGCGTGTGATGCGCTCACCCTCGAATGTAATGAGATGCGCGAAGGACGCGTCGAGAGGAGCTCCTCCCTGCTTTCCCTCGCCGCGGTACCGACCCGTCACAAGCAGGCAGGCCTCTCCGACCTCAAGAAAGCGCTCTGGTTCGGCACGTGCCGCAAAATGCCGGGCGATCGCTCCCCACCCGCTGCGACGCATCGCAGTGGGGCCCTCGTGCCGCCCTCCAATGCCGAACGGCATCCCTTCTGCGATCTCGCCAACGAAATCCGGGTGGAGCAGCATCTCAAGCTGCTCCTTGTCCCCGACAGTCAGCGCCGTATAAAGCAGGCGAGCGATATCTGAACGAGTCTTCGGCATGTCTCTTGCTCCCGTCCAAATCGCCCGGTTACATCCGCTTCGCGACTTCTTCCAGCATGAGTTCGGTGGCGCCGCCGCCGATCGTCAGCACGCGCGCATCACGGACCATGCGCTCGATCGGCGTACCCCGCATGAAGCCGCTGCCGCCGTGCAGCTGCAGACAGCCATGCACGACTTCGTGTAGCACCTCGGGCGACAGGGCCTTGACCATGGACACTTCGCGCAGGCAGGGCTGTCCCGCTGCGGCAAGCTCGGCCGCGTGATAGGCGAGCTGGCGCGCGGCCGCTGCCTTGGCTGCGAGCTGGGCGAGCTTGAGCCGCACGGCCTGCTGGTTCCAAAGCGGCCCGCCAAAGGCTTCCCGCGTCTTGACATAGTTTGTCGTCAGCTCGATCGCCTTGGCGGATTCGCCGGCGCAGATGCCGCCGATACAGATGCGCTCGTTTTGGAAGGTCTCCATGATGCCGTAGAAGCCCTTGCCTTCCTCTCCGAGCAGGGCGCTGGCCGGTATACGAACGTCCGCGAACGCGATTTCGGCGGTGTCGGAACAGAGCCAGCCGTGTTTGTCGAGCTTCGTCACCGCAATGCCCGGCATGTTGCGTTCGACGATGAAGAGCGAAATTCCCCGGCTGCCCTTGGCATGCGGATCGGTGCGGGCGGCGACGATCAGGATGTCGCCATAAACGGCGTTGGTGATGAACATCTTAGCACCGTTGATCACCCATCCCTCGCCGTCGCGGATCGCGCGTGTCTTCAGGCCCGCGACATCAGAGCCCGCATCCGGCTCGGTCACCGCGATCGAGCAGATGGTCTCACCGCGGATGATGGCAGGCAGATATTTCTGCTTCTGCTCGGGCGTGCCCCGCAGCGAGATGTGGACCGCTGACATGTCGGTGTGCACGAGCGTCGACGAGGTGAAGCCCCCGAAGCTGGACCGCCCGAGCTCCTCGGCAAACACCATCGACGCCAGCGGCCCCATCTCCGTGCCGCCATATTCGACGGCGTGGCGCATACCGAGGAAGCCCAGCGCGCCCATGCGGCGAAATATCTCGCGCGGGATCTTGCCGTCGCGCTCCCACGCCTCGCCATGAGGCAATACTTCCTTCTCGACGAAACGACGCACCTGCTCGCGCAGCATGCGGAGCTCCTCGGGCAGATTGGGCTGCTCCGAGAAATGAAACTCACCTTCGGTCGACTGGCGGGGGCCAGAGGTCATGACGTTCATTGTGCCGCTCTCCCGTCGTCGATGTGAAGACGTCTGCGTAAGAATGCTGCAAGCTCCGCCAGGGCTTCGCGCGCCTGCGGGATTTCCGGGAACATCTGAAACACGTGGATCATGCCGCTCCAGACCTGAAGATCGATGTTCACGCCCACAGCCTTGGCCTTGGCGGCGAACGCGGTCGAATCGTCCTGCACGGTCTCGCGGTCGCCGACCTGGATCAACAACGGCGGCAACCCGGACAGACGGGCATAGAGCGGCGAGGCCAGCGGGTGGCGCGGATCGCCATCCGCGCCGAGATAGTTCTTCGCCAGCGCCAGGATCATCGCACGCTGATGGATCGGGTCGACCTCGGCCCGACTTTCATAGCTGGCCCCCGTCGCAGCGAGGTCGGTCCACGGTGACATCAGTGCAGCGGCTGCCGGGAGCGTCTCGCCGCGATCGCGCAAGGCCAGCATGGCGGCGAGCGCAAGGTTGCCTCCGGCCGAATCTCCCGCGAGCGCGATGTCGGCCGGTCGCAAGCCCTGATCCAGCAGGTATCGATAGGCGGTCAGCGTATCGTCCAGCGCCGCCGGAAAGCGGTGCTCGGGCGCCAGACGGTAGTTGATCGCCAGGACGCGGCAGCTACTGGTTTGCGCAATCCGTGCGATCAGGTCGCGATGCGAGGCAATTGAGCCGATGCGGAAGCCGCCGCCGTGGAGATAGAGGATCGCCTTGTCCGGCCGCGCAGCGGCCGACGCGGTCCACTCGCCATCCACACCGCCGGCAGACACCTGGCGACACGTCACCGGTACTGAGCAGCCGGCGAACGCTTCATCCCAATCGCAGCGCATCTGCTCGACAGAGGTATCACGCGTCCAGTTGCGATAGATCGACCGGAGGCGCTCAATGGCACGATCGACCGGGGTGGCCCCAATATCGCTGGCCGCTTCGTTCATCTCAGCCGCCGATCCCCATGCCGCCGGATACGCCCAGCGTCTCTCCCGTGATATAGGCGGCCTGGTCGGATGCCAGGAACAGCGCAGCAGCCGCGACCTCCTCCGGCTCGCCGAGGCGGCCGAGCAGGGTCGCATCCGTCATCGCGCGCAAAATCTTCTCACCGCCCCCAGCGACCGCCTGCTCCAGCATCGGTGTACGGATCGGCCCCGGCGCGATCGCATTCGCGGTAATGCCATAGCGTGCGTTCTCGCGCGCCATGCTCTTGGTGAAGGCGATCACGCCCCCCTTGGCCGCGGAATAGATCGACCCTCCCCTGGAGCCGAGTCGAGCCGCTTCCGACGTGATGTTGATGATGCGACCGAACCTTGCAGCGTGCATCGCCGGCAGCACGGCGTGGGTGCAGGCCAGCACGGAGGTGAGATTCACCGCGATGAGTTTGGCCCAGTCCTGCGGCGAGCTGTCGGTGAAGAAAGCGTGCTGATCGATCCCAGCGTTGTTGACGAGGATGTCGAACGGCCCGTGCTGCGCCACGACCGCCTGCACAGCACCTGCATCGGCGACGTCGACCTTTGCCGCCACCGCGCCCAGCTGTCGCGACAGTTCGGAGGCCAGAGCAAGATCGAGATCGGCAATCATTACGTGGGCTCCCGCACCGGCAAAGCTCCGCGCGATCGCGGCTCCAATACCCCGCGCGCCGCCTGACACGAAGGCGCGACGGCTGTCGAGGCGTCCGAATGGCAGGGGCCCCGTCACGCCTCAGCGTCCGGTGAAGACGGGCTTGCGCCGCTCGATCACGGCCGCAAGACCCTCGCGCGCGTCGGACATGCCTGACAGTTCGGAGACGGTGCGCGCCTCTTCCGACAGACACTGCTCGATGCTCGTCCCGGTGCCCGCCCAGACCAGGCGCTTGGTCGCGGCAAGCGCCTTGGGCGCGCCGGCCGCGAGCTCGCGGGCCAGGAGCATCGAGGCATCAGCGAGCTCACCATCGGGAACGACCTTGGTGACGATCCCCATCTGCAGTGCTTCGGCCGCCGGGATCACCGGATTGGTCAGCAGAATCGACATCGCGCGGCGCAGGCCGACGAGGCGCGACAACGTGACTGACACACCGGCATCCGGCGCCATCGCCACGCGCGTGGCTCCCGCCAGGAACTTCGCTGATTCCCCCGCGATGACGATATCGGATGCGCAGACGAGACCGAAGCCGCCACCGCCGGCCGCAAAACCTTGCACCGAGGCGATGACGGGGGCTTCGAGCCGCAATAGACCAGTGACCGCGTTCTGAAGGTAGGCCGTGGCCTGGCGTATATAGTCCGGAAGCTTCTCGCCCTTTGATGCAAAGGCGCGCACGTCGCCGCCGCCGCAGAAGTTTGTCCCCTCGCCGCTCAGCAGCACTACGCGCAGCCCGGGATGGCCGTGACAGGCCATGATGGCATCGCAGAGCGCGCTGAGCATCTCGACGCTCATGCCGTTTGCGGCCTCGGGCCGGTTGAGACGCAGGCGGGCGATGCCACCGTCGATGTCGAGCAGAACGGGTCCCTTGTCGATCATGGCGCAAGACCTCTCCTAGACAAGGAACGACAGCGTGTAGATCGCCTTGGCATTGTTGACGAGCACCACCTTCTTGTAGGCGATGCGCAATTCGCCTTCGACATGACGCAGCCGATATTCGTTGCGGGCGGCCCACAGCGTATCGTCGCGCAGGCTCGATTCGAAGATCAGGCTGTTGCTGGCGACAGCGATATCACCACCCGGCTGTTCGTCCATTAGCTCAATGTTGGAGACGAGCCGGCGCAGATTCGATTGCGGTGTCTGGGTGAAATGCTTGCCGGTCATGAGCTGGCGCACGCGTAGCGCGATCCGCGAGCGATTGTCGTAGATGATGGACATCTCCCGCTCCGGATCGATATTCGCTCCGTTGGCCGGGACCCAATAGACGCCATCATCGGTCCAAAGTTTTTCCCAGGCCTCGTATTGATGCTCGTCCTGCAGCCGCGCCTCGCGATAGAGGAAGGCGGTAACGGCGCTCATCAGCGTGGCGCTGCTCTCGCGCGACAGCATCAGGTTGCCTCCATCAGCTTGCGATAATGCGCCCAGATGCCGCGCGACGGCACCTCGTCGGTGACGTGGCCGACCTTGAAGCCGAGCTCGTCCCGACGCTCGCGTTTCTCGCCGCGTCCGAGGAAAACCCATTCGGGATTGCGCGCCTGCACGCCCCGGTGGCAGCGCTCGTACATCTCGGAATCGTCGGCGAGGAGGAAGCCGGCCGGACCGACCGACCCCATGGTCTGCTGCCGCAGGCGGCGGTTGAGATCGGGCGCGCCTTTGAACTGGAGTGCCGTGACGTGCTGCACGCTATCATCGACACCGAGCGGCTGGATCACGAACACCTGGATCTCGGCGATGAACAGGTTCGGGAAGATCATCACATGCGGCGTGCCGTCGATCATGATTTGGCGAGCAGAGGTATCGCCATAGGTTGCCTTCATCCGCGCCGTGTAGTCCGGCAGCCGCTCCTCGCTGGTGCCGAACCAGCTCATCGGCAGGTCGCGCTTGCGGAATTCTGGCCGCAGGTCGATCTCGGTATGACCGTTGCCGTAATCGCGGGTCAGCGCGGTCGAGGCGCCGCCATAGAGCTTGCCGATCATGCTATCGGCGACGCCGAAAATCGAAGTGTGAACAAAAGCCGGGTGATACCCATCGCACTCGTTTTCGAGAATGAACTTCCAGTTCGCCTTCACGCGATGCTTGAGGAATCCCGCGGTGATCTCGACCTCGCCTTCGGGCGAGGTGCGCACCAGGCGGTCGATGGTTTCGGCCGCTCCTCCGAGATGCTCCTTCAGCGTCGGCCCTTCGGCTGCGAACGAGCCGAACACGAAGCCGCGATAGGATTCGACGCGCGTCACGCGCCCGAGCGCGAGATGAGACCGGTCCTGCCCCTCATAGCCGTCCGGAAAGGCATAGCCGACCAGACGACCGTCATTGGCGAAAGTCCAGGAGTGAAACGGACACGTAAAGAAGCGCGCATTGCCGCGCTCGAAGGAGCAGACTTGATTGCCGCGATGCGAGCAACGATTGAGCAGGAGGTTTACCTTGCCTTGCTCGTCGCGCGTCATGATCACGGACTGGGGGCCGATCGACTTGACGACATAGTCGTTGGCGTTGGGCACCTCGCTCTCGTGCCCGACATAGATCCAGGTCCGATACCAAATGTTCTGCAGCTCGGCCTCGAATATCGCAGGATCAGTGTACAGCGAGCCGTGCACCCGGTCCGGCCGAATAAGTTCGCTCCAATGCCACACGCGCGGCATGACGTTCATTTCCAGGACCTCCCACGGCTCGTCCGTCGTCCCGCCACTCTGCCGTCGGCTTCGGCCAATAATAATCCGAACGACCGTTTAACTTATAACACGATCTCTTTTTTCTGCAAGCACCATCTTTGGGGACAAGGTTGGGAGACGCTCCCATCGCCGTTGAGGAGCCTGACACCCGTCCGAACGAAGCCCGCGAAGCTCACGGGTGCGCCGCGCGCAATAGCGCAAAGAACGCGTGCCCGCCGCCGGGCTTACCGCCAAAGCGGAAGCCCCGGCAGCGCTCGCGACGTGGTGGCGCTCTCCACGACGCGAAGAATCGGTTGACGCGACGTCACCCCTTTCATGGAACGGGTGGTAACGGAGCGGCGATGACGCTCGCAACCGCCACTTCGACTGGGAGGTCGAGGATGCGGTTGGCCTCGCTCATCGCCTCGTTCTTGCCCGGGACGCTTGGCTGCTAGTGCGAGCCGCTGCGCCACACTTTCAGGGACGTAAGCCGACAGTTTTGGTTTGATCAGGGATGCTCTTCAGAACGAGGGAAGAAGATCGTCGGGCCGCCGGCCGCTCGGCATACTGGTCGCCCACCAAGGACGGGCGCTTGCGCAGACGGCTGACGAAGTTTGCGTCCTCATAGTGCCGCAGCTTGATCGCTCGGACTGGCGCAGGTCCGAGACCAGCACGATCGACTGGTCGGGTGGCAACTGTAGTCGCGCGCGATGACGAGGTCGTTTCCTTCGTCATGCTTGCCGCGCAGGACGATATGGGTATGCGGATGGCCGGTGTTGAATGGTCAGCAGCGACCCAGTCGAGCCTAGTGCCGAGGTCCTGCTCCGTCTGCCGCATGAGGTCGCGGACGAAGGGCTTTAGGTCCGGCAGCTCCGCGCTGTCCTCAGGGCCCACGATGAACCGGAACTGGTGGCGTGGCTAACGCTGCGCTCCGTTTGCGCGATTGACAGCATCAGCAATAATGCGCCGCGGGTTCGATCGAGAGCCGGGGATGCGAACGCTTAAGTCAAGCCGCTATCGGCCGTAACCCTCTGCACCACATCGGCAAACTCTTCCACCAGACGAGAGACCGGGCGTTTTGTTCCTTTCAGTAGCCGCGCGACACTATGCAGGCTTGGCGCGAACGGACGCGTGACGAGATCATCGGTTCGGGCACTGAGCAGCCCAAGGCCGTCCAGAATCGCGATGCCGGCACCGGCACGAACCAGCTCGCAGGCGATATTCGACTGCGATGCCTCCACCGCGATGCGCAAGTGCAAATTCGCCTCGGCAAAGGCGACGACGATTGCGGCTCCGATCGACAAATGCGGACCAGGACAAATCACCTGCTCGTCGGCAAGATCGGGCGCGCTCAATGCATCCTTAGCTACCAGCGGGTGACCGATCGGAAGCACGCAGCCGAGCCTGGTCGTGCAGAGAATAGTGCTCTCGAGGGACGTATCCCCGATCGGGCCGACGGTCAGGCCGAGATCAGCTCGCCCTTGGCCGACGCGGGTAACGACCTCCGGCCCTGTCATGGTTTGAATGACAACGGAGACGTCCGGCCGTTCGGCGCGAAAGCGCCGGACCGCTTGCGGCACAATGGTGTGACCGAACCCGGTCACGGTCGCAACCGTCAGGAGCCCAGCCCGGCCGTCGCGAAGCTCGAGCGCCAACCTTTGAGTATGCTCGATCGCCGCGAACACGTTCACGACTTCTGCGAAAAGCGTCTGCGCCTCGGTCGTCGGCTTCAGCCGCTTCTTCTGGCGCACGAACAGCTTGAAGCCGAGGCGGTCCTCCGCCTGTTGCAGCATGCGGCTGACCGCCGGTTGCGAAATATTCAAGGCGGTGGCGGCGTTGGTCACCGAGCCTGATTGCATGACGCACCGGAAGACGTCCATCTCCCGTACGCTGATTGACATATATAACTCCAGAGCATGAATTATGATCAAATCGGTATTTGAAACTATGTTAGGGGCGGCGGCAACATGGATCGAGACGAATAGTGGTTGTCCATGTATTTCCTTGATCGGCGCCAGCCCCGCCCCCTCACAGACGCGCTGCGCGCGACGGTGCTTGAGGATCTGCCGGAACTTGCGCACGTCCGTGATGAAGAACTGCGCCGCAAGGCCATCGAGGCCTGGGCCTATGCATTAGCCGAAACGGATTTTCCGCGGCTCACCGCCATTCCCGGAGAGGCGACGCCCGGCGTCTTTGCGCTAAAGCGGGGCAGCCAGGCGGTACACCTGCGCAGCGTGGCCCGACTAGCGATCGCGATCGCAGACGAGTTTGCGCAGGAATTTCCCGAAGCCATTGTCGATCGCGACATCGTTCTCGCGGGTGCACTGCTGCACGATGTCGGCAAGGCCTGGGAGTTCGATCCTGCCAACCGCAGGCGGTGGGAAGCAGACAAGTCGCAGGCGGGTTCGCCCGCACTTCGACATCCGGTCTACGGCGCCCACATTTGCATTGCAGTCGGGCTACCCGAGGAAATCGTGCACATCGCACTCGGCCATTCCTACGAGGGCGACCTGATGCATCGCAGCCTCGAATGCCTGATCGTCCATCGCGCCGATCACATGTGGTGGTCGATTGCAGGAGGTTTCGGCCTGCTTAAGGCGGAAACGGCGGGCATGCTCGAAAGCCGGAAAATAGCGCCGCGCGCCTTGCGCCCGGCGAAAGACCGGGAGAGTCAGGATGACAATGCCCAGAGGGCTGACGCGGCGGGCTAGCCTTGGCCTGCTCAGCGCGCTCGCAACTCCCAGGCTTGCCCGCGCGCAGAGCGACTATCCCAACCGGATCATCAAGCTGATCGTGCCCTACGCGGCTGGCGGGAGCAGCGATGTCCTCGCCCGTTTCATCGCAGAGCGGATGCGCGAACGGCTGGGACAGTCAATCGTCATCGAGAACCGGCCCGGCGCGGGCGCGATCATTGGATCGCAATTCGTCGCAAGATCGGCGCCCGACGGCTACACGCTGCTGCTCGGCGGCGTATCCACCCACGCGGTGTATCCGCATCTGCGCAAGCTCGCACCCTATGACGGGATCAACGACTTCACTTCGCTGGGACTGATCGGCACCGGGCCTCTGGTGGTCTCGGTCAATCCTGGCCTGCCCAGTAACAGCCTGCAGGAACTGATCACCTACGGCAAAGCGAACCCAACCAAGCTCGCCTACGGTTCTGCGACCGGCGTCATCCTGCATCTCGCCGGCGAGTTGCTGAAGAACATGGCCGGCTTCGAAATGCTGCATGTTCCCTATAGCGGCAACGGACCTGCGCTAACCGATGTGCTCGGCGGAAGACTGCAGGTGATGATCGACGCCGTCGGTAACTCGGCGCCCTACATCGCCGATGGAAAATTGCGACCCTTGGTCGTCCCATCGCAGCAGCGTACGCCGCTGCTGCCGGACGTGCCGAGTTCGGCCGAGGCAGGCTTACCCAACTACCAAGTCGAAACATGGTTCGCGCTCTACGGTCCGGCAGCGATGTCGGACGAAACCGTCGGCAAGATCAACACCGCACTGAATGCCGTGCTGCAGGAGCCTGACGCGGTGGCTCAGTTCGCCAAGGTCGGTCTCGAGCCGCGGGCTACGAGCCCGGCTCAAGCCGCTGCGCTGCTCAAGACGGAGTCGGACAAGTGGGGAGGTGTCATCCGGCGGATCGGGTTGCAGGTGGAATAGGATTCTCGATCGACTGCCAATGCAGTTTTCGACTGGGGGGGCGCATGCGCAGCTCGCCATGTGCGCTTAGTGCTGAAGCAAACATGCGACGAGTCACGAAGGAGCGCAGCCTCTTGAGCTGCACCAAAAAGCGGAGGAACGAAACGATGAAAGCACTTGCAAAAATGAGCCTCGCGGCACTCGCTCTCTGCGCCTTGCCTCTTCCGGGCGTGCTGTACGCCGCAGCGGAGTCGCTACCTCAGGGCCCGACCGTTGGTGATCAGGATCTGTCGCCGTTCTATCGCTGGACCGCCGCTTTGCCCGAGAAGCCAGGTCTCATGCTACGCGAGGAGGGCATACCGGAGCAGCCTGAGATCGTTGCGGCCGCAACGGCGAAGAAAATCCTGTACACTTCGGTGGATGTAAGGTGGCGATCCGGCATCATTCCGGTCAGCGGCACGCTTTATCTTCCGAAGCGAGCCGCGCCACAGGGCGGATGGCCGCTTGTTGCCTGGGCGCACGGCACGCTCGGCGGCTCCGACAGATGTGCCCCGTCGTGGAGCAGGCATCGACCCAGGGACGGCGAGTACATCAACAATTGGCTGGAACAAGGGTTCGCCGTCGTGGCGACCGACTACCAGGGTCTCGGCGGGCCCGGCCCGCATCCTTATCTGAACTGGGAAGCAGAAGGGCGCTCGGTGCTCGATGCCGCAAGAGCAGCGCTCGACCATTCAAACGGAGAGATCGCCAACGCGATCATCATCACGGGCCAGTCGCAGGGCTCCGGCGCCTCCCTCGGGGCAACGCGCCTCGCGCCTTCCTACGCACCCGAACTCAACATAAAAGCATCGATCGCCACCGGCGTCATTTCCGCCTTTCCCGCCGCAGACAAGAAGCCTTCCAGCGATGAGAGTTTTGCACGTTCAGTTCCGCCGCAACTCACCATTCTGATGATGATCGGCGGTGCTCTCGGGGACGACGCAAGAAAGCCGGACGACCTCGTAACTGAGGCAGCGAAGCCATTGCTGCAAGCCGCCCGAGAGGGATGTAACGCGGAGCTTGCACAGGTCGTTCGCAGCAACGGCCTCACTCTGGCAAACAGCCTGAAAGACCCTGAAATCGCGGATCGCGTAAGCACCGTTATAGACATGAGTCCGGTTCGAATGCCGGTACCGGTCTTTCTCGCCACAGGCCTGGCCGACAAGTCGATCTACCCGCAGCGCCAATATGCTGCGGTTGCAGCACTCTGCGCTGCAGGGAGCCATGTGGTTTGGAAGACCTATGCTGGCGTGAGCCATAACGGAACGGTGCACGCAGCCTATTCCGACGAACTTGCATTCGTTCAGGCGGCGCTGGCCGGGACTCCGATGCAGTCCAATTGCGCTTCGATTGCCGATCCGGGACCGCCGGGCGAGGCCTTACCCGGTTTCAAATTCAACGATTGATGAGACGCGGGGAAACCATGCCTTAGGCTGGTTCGGTCTTGCCGCATCGGCCACGGCTCCGGCTCAAAGCCGCCGCTCTGCCCGAGACAGAGCCCTTGGGTGATGGAGAAGAGCCATGCGCTCATTTACACGAAGAACGATGGTCGGCTCAGGGCTGGCAACGGCGATTTATGTTTCGCCTTTCCTGCGAACAGTCGAGGCGCAGAGTTACCCGCAACGACCCGTGAAAATCATCGTACCGTATGCCGCGGGAGGTGCCTCCGACATCATTGCGCGGCTGATTTCACCGGAAATGGAGCGTGCGCTGGGCCAGCCCGTCATCGTCGATAATCGCGGCGGCGGCGCGAGCATGGTCGGCACGCAGGCAGTCGCGACCGCCTCCCCCGACGGCCATACCATAGGAGTTATCGATAGCGCGTTTGTCATTAACCCCGGGCTGTTTCGCACGAAACTTCCCTACAATACCAAAAAAGACTTTGCGCCGATCTCGCTTTTGGCGACTTCCCCTCTCGTTCTGGTCGTGCATCCCTCAGTGCCTGCCAATAGCCTGAGGGAGTTCGTTGCCCTTGCCAAAGCTCAGCCGGGCAAGATCAACTTTGCATCGGCTGGGCTTGGAACGGCCATTCATTTGGCGGGAGAGCAACTGCGACAAGCCGCCGAGATCGATATTTTTCATGTGCCTTATCGAGGCGGAGGACCGGCTATTACCGATCTGATCGGCGGACAGGTCCAGATGACGTTTGCCACCGTCGCAGCTATCGGACAGCAGGTCCGTCAGGGTCTGGTTCGTGGCCTGGCCATTACTGGAAGCGCCCGTATCGCACAGCTGCCCGACGTCCCCACCATGGCCGAGGCCGGCTTGCCGGCCGCCGACGCCACGCCGATTTTCGGCATGGTCGGACCGGCTGCGCTGCCGCCTCGCATCATCGACAAGCTCGCAGAGGTTGCCGGAAGGACCTTCAAAGATGAGACACTCCGATTGAGGACAACGGAACTCGGTTTTGTTTCCGTTGGCAGCTCGCCATCCGAATTTGCCACACGTATCGATGAGGAGATCGCCAAATGGACGCGTATCGTGGAGAAGGGAAACATTCAGCCGGGCTGACCCCCGGCCTTACGTGCACTCAGTGAGCTGCTATGAAAATAACCGAAGTTCATGGTTTCCATCTTAGCTTCCCGCTGGCCGAGCCCATGGGAAACGCTCTCAATGTGTTCCGGAAGCGGGACGCGTTGCTTATCCAGATACGAACAGATAGCGGCCTTTCCGGGTGGGGAGAGGCGGGCAATTCCCCACACGCCGCCGGCGCCTTTATTCGTGCCCGGCTCGCCGGACTCATCCTGGGCAAGTCGCCCGCCGACAATGGCCGCCACTTTCAATCGATGTGCGGTTGTCTCGGGTATGATCGGCGCGGGGCGGCAATGATGGCGATATCGGCCATCGACATCGCCTTGCACGATCTTGCTGCGCAAATGCACGGAATCAGCGTAGCAGCGCTAATGGGCGGAGCGGTGCGCAACGAGGTGTTCGCTTACGCAAGCGGCCCCTTCGTGCGAATGCAGCCCGATCCCTACCGGGAGTATCAGCGCGAGGTCGATCAGTATCTTTCGCTGAACTTCAAAGCCATCAAGCCCCGAGGCGGCGTTGAGCCGAGAGCCGACGGCACCATGGCAAACGCGCTTCGCAAGCAGGTGGGCCCTGATATCGGTATCATGGTTGATATCAACCAGAGCTATACCGCAGCAGCCGCCATCCGGGCCGCAAAGTTCATGGAGGATGCCGACCTGCTCTGGATTGAAGAACCAGTTCAGCCGGAGGACCTCCCGGGCTATCAATCCTTTACGCGCGCCGCCAAGGTTGCCACCGCTGGCGGAGAGGCACTCGGTAGCCTGCGTGCCTTCCGCGATTTTCTGGCCGCAGGTACCTTCGATATTCTTCAACCCGATCTTTCGATATGTGGAGGTTACAGCGGCTTTCGGCAAATCTGGGCGCTCGCGCAAGCCTATGATCTACCCATCATGCCCCACGTGTTTGGCACGGCCGTAAATTTCCACGCCTCGCTTCAAATGTCGGCTGTGCTTGAACCACGTCGCGGAGGGGCCTGCGCAGCGTATCCATTCATGGAGTACGACATGATGGATAACCCGCTCCTGCGCCTCGCCGGCACACCATCGGTTGATCAGCGCGGCATGCTCGCGGTACCGGAAGGTCCCGGCACGGGCGTTGACTTGCGGCCCGAACAGCTCGAGCAATGGGTCACTGACTCGTGGTCGGAGCGTCTTTAGGAAACGCTTCTGCTGTCGTACGTATCGCACTGCGCAAGCAAGCCCAGATCGAATGCCAGACCGCTCCGCGTCGCGTCAGGACCATAAGTCACATCATGGTGCCGGGCATGAAACAGCGGACCCGCGGATGACCATCGATATAGTACTTCCACACCATGGTCCTGCCGGTCTTGTTCGGCTGCGTGACCACGGCCCCGTCAGGAACCAGCACCCACTCACCGTCAATGCGCACACGATAATGCCCGTGATCGGACTCCCAGTCGACATCGGCAATGAAGTATCCGTCTGAGTCCGAGCAACTGTCAAGCGACGTCCGGATTTGACCCCGCAGCGACATGAGGAAGTGACCCCCTTGTTGTTTGCAGGACTGTAGCAAGCCGCTCGCGAAGCGCGCCCGT
>NZ_JADPKL010000102.1:0-45986 GCF_023073935.1 Bradyrhizobium sp. 147
TAGGGCCGCGTCGTCCGCCCGGGTCGTCCGATATCTGATGGTCATGCGGCAACAGCCGATGGCTTTACACGCCCGCCGTTCGCTCATCCCGTGGGCGTCACCACTTCTTTCCCAGGAGGTCCTTTAACGCCGCATTGTCCAGCATGGCGTCGGCCAAAAGCCGCTTCAGCCGCGTGTTCTCATCCTCCAGCGTCCTCAGCCGCTTGGCCTCCGAGACCTCCATCCCGCCAAACTTGGCTTTCCATTTGTAGATGCTGGCATCGCTGACGCCGTGCTTCCGGCACAGATCGACAACCGACACGCCAGCCTCGTGCTCCTTCAAAATCCCGATGATCTGCTCTTCCGTAAAGCGGCTGCGCTTCATGCTCTGGTCCTCATATGGGCCAGAGCGAACTTCAATCTGGATTAAGTCCAGGGGGCAAGGTCAAGCGACCTGACATTTGGGAAGGTGTCGCGATGTCAGTCACGTTATTTAGATCATAGCCTGGGAAAACATACATCCGACAAACGAGAATAACATCTTCCGAACCGCTGCTAGAGACAGCCGCGATAGAGAAGGCGAGCACCGTTGAAGAGATTTCAGGCAATCGAGGGATTGCGAGGCTGGTTGGCGTGGACCGTGGTCTTGGCGCACCTCGCATACTGTTCGGGCTTCAATGCGGGAACGTTGGCGGCACAGTTCAGATCACTAGGCCTACCCGCTGTCCTCGTTTTCCTTATAGTCAGCGGCTTCGTGATCACGCACGTCGTTGTTGAAAAATCGGAGGCATATCCTGTCTATCTCGTCCAGCGTTTCGCACGATTGTTTCCGTTGTTCGCCGCCACCTGCATTGTTGGCTTCTTTACGAACGATCTGCTTGCCATTTCGTTAGCCTCTCCTGGCTTTAACGATTCCGAATTCGCAAAGGTTGTGAATGGTGTCGCCGCAAGCAATCATAAGTACTTCTGGTCACACCTTCTCGCGCATGTCACGATGCTGCACGGTGCCGTTTCCAATGCAGCGTTGCCGTACTCGGAGTACGCATTCAACATGCCAGCCTGGAGCATTTCGCTGGAATTCCAATTCTATCTTGTTGCACCGCTGATCATCTGCATCATCCGAAATGAAATATTCATCCCGGTACTCGCGATTACAGTTGCAGTTTGTGAATTTTGGTTCAAGAGCTTCGTCGGCACTGTTCAGCCCGGAGCGCTGCCGCTCGCAGCGAGCTACTTCGTGGTGGGAATTGTGAGCCGATTGACCTACCCGTATGTGGAAGGTCATAATTGGCTGGTCCCGGCAGTGGCTTTGGCAATCGTCCTTTTTCCGTTGCGCAGTGAACTGCGACCGTTCCTGATCTGGTTTATTGTATTTTTTGGTCTTCCGCAGAAGTGCCATGAGCGGCCGGGACTTGCTGCCAATATATACTCCTGGGCGCTCACGAATCCCGCGGCGCAGTATTTTGGTTCGCGCTCCTACTCGATATTTCTGTGTCACTACCCTGTCATTTCAGCGATCGTTTGGTTCGTCTTCAGCTACTCTGGGGTTGCTCCTGGGATATTGCTGCTTTCGTGCCTGAGCATACCCGCGACGATAATGGTTTCAGAATTCACATATCGATACATTGAACTGCCGGGGATCAAGATGGGAAAACGCGCCGCGGCTTGGATGCAGCCGACGATCGCGTCAGGTGTGGCTTCCCAATGAATGTTCATGCGAAGATTCGCTCGCTCAGGATCAACGAGTAAGGCGGGCGCGCGGAGCCCTTGCGACGCGTACGCAAGCCTGCGTGACATGGCTCGGCAAACCTGGTCATCATCCAGCCCTTTCACGCCGTGAGAGCGAATGAAGCATCCGGGGCAATCCGTTTCTCAAGCCAAGTGTGTCCATTGAAGTGTTTGTATTGTTCTGCACGCAACTTGTCGCCCAGGCGACCGGGCGGCAGATCAACATCCGCATAGGTCAGGACTGCATCCCTTTTGACTGCGTGCCGCAACTTGCAACCCTCGACAAGACCTTCGGGAAGGTATTGCATTTGGCTCATTTCCTCGGAGTTCACGGCTTCGCCATAGGTCATGTACATCCCATAGCCGTCGAGGACCTCGCCCGCCGCCAAATCACGCTTGGCGACGGCACAGACCTCGACAATAGGCCCCGCGATGGGAGGGGCGACCAAATCTTTGAAAAGAAACGCACGGGCAATCGAGTTCGGTACTTCGAAATGAACGAGGTGATATGGTGTGAAGAATGCGTACAAGGGCCCGTCACCCATTTTGTACAAGCTCAAATACTTCTGCTGCTTTGGATCGGTGTGCTCGGCTAGCACGTAGACCTTGGTCAGAGGTGTGCCGACGAGATAATCGATGATTCCGCCGAGGGCGCGGACCTCGTCTATGTCATAGAGTGTGCCGATCTTCATGACGTCGCCGCGATATTCCAGCCCGCGCGACATGCCACGTGATCTGACCCTGAAGCCAGTAGCATTGGCCACGATCGTTTGCTCGAAGCTGATCTTGGACCCGTCGGCGAAGCTGGTGACCATGGCTGGGTTCTGGCCCCATTGCTCGGCAAATCCCTTCTGTGTGGTGGGGTTGCGATACGGGTCCTGAAGTCCCTTGATGTTGCCGACAACGCGTGGGATCAAGCCGAGCCCCTTTACCCATCGAACCAGGTTCATCTGCACCCCCGGTTCGTCGCCATCGCACGCAGACAAGGAGCCGCCGTACCTCTTTGCATAGACCTGCAAGATCGGTCCGATAGTCGCGTCAATCTCCGCGTTCATGAGCACGACGGTTTTCTGGTGTTTGAAGGCTTCCAGCGCGACGTGGGCGCCGAATTCAACCGATCCGGTTACGTCGACGATCACGTCGACCAGGTCCGATCTGGCGAGGAGGAACGCGTCCTCGGTGACCGCCGGAACGCCAGCGGCAATGGCTCTGTCCAGCTGCCCTTGGCTGTCCGCGTAAACCACGTCGGCTAGGCCGGAATAGTTGAATACGTCACGGCCACGCTGTGGCTTTCGGCTGTATATGGCAACCACCCGCATTCCAGGAACACTGTTGTTTATCTGATTGGTAATCCCCTGAACCATGAAGCCTGCGCCGAGGAGGCCGACGCGGATTGGCTTTCCCGCCGCATGACGGGCATTTAGGGCGTGGTCGATGAGTATCATCGTAGATTCTTTCAACTGGAGGGATCGGTAAGCGCCGCGAGCAACGTGCTTTCGGCGTCAACCCGCGACGCCGGCGAGTTCCATCCGCTCTTTCAGTTCGGATTCGACCTCGTTAAGCAACCGAAAGTTCTGATCCTTCTCCGAGATCACGGAAACCGGAAGCGGCCACGTCAGTCCGAGCCGAGGATCGTTATACATCAGCCCGCTCTCCGCCTCGGGGGTATAGAACTGTCCCACCTGGTAACTGGTATCGGTGTTGTCGACGAGAGTCTGATAACCGTGAGCAAAACGTTCCGGCACATAGAGCGACCGATGGCTGCTCTCGTTCAGTTCGACGGCGACATGTTGCAGGTAGGTCGGGCTTTCAGGGCGCAGGTCGACTATAATGTCGAGGATGGCGCCACGTGTGCAACGAACCAGTTTCGTTTCCGATGCCGGCGGAAACTGAAAGTGCATACCGCGCAAGGTTCCCCGCCGGGTATTTGACGCGATATTGGCCTGCGCGATGACCGGATTGAGGCCGAGGGTCCTAAACTCCCTCTGGCAAAAGGCTCGCCCAAAAAAGCCGCGGGAATCTTCGCGGCGTTCAATATCGATAATGTAGGCTCCTTTAAGTTCGGTTTCGGTTATAATCACCCCAATTCCTCCGTAACTGCCCGCGCCGGCATTCAAATGCATCGAAATGCCAACGATGATAATGCTTAAGAACGGAATCTCAAAATAGTTTTCAAAAAATATTGATTAATTCGGTCTGTTATATAAAATGCGACATTCAATAGTGGATTTTATTTTATTTAAATCGAGGCCTGTAGGACCCGCTCTTAGCGATCTGTGGCGACCGAAACGGCCGGCAAAAACTGGGAAGCGCTAGCCATGAAAGTTGTGCTGTTCTGTGGGGGGCTCGGGACCCGTATCCGAGAATATTCTGAAAGCATTCCGAAGCCCATGGTGCCCGTCGGCCAACACCCGATGCTGTGGCATGTTATGCAATACTACAGCCAATATGGTCACCGCGATTTCATATTGTGCCTGGGTTATAAAGCCAATGTGATCAAGGAGTACTTCCTGAACTCGGATCGCTGGGCCCACAGCGATTGCGTTGTTTCCAACTTCGGCAGGAAGGTTGAGGTCATCGGCGAGCAGCCACCGGATTGGCAGGTTTCGTTAGTTGACACCGGCATTTGGCGAAATATCGGTCAGCGCTTGATGGCGGTGCGCTCCCTCGTAGAGAACGAGGAGGTCTTTCTCGCAAACTACAGCGATGGCCTGACCGACGCGCCGTTGCCCGAAATAGTCGAGCGGTTCAAGAAGAGTGGAATGGTTGGATGCTTTGTTGCCGTGCATCCCCCGTTCAATTTCCACCTTGCTGAATTCAACGGCGGAGACACCGTCAAGCGTTTCCGCTCCAGTCAGCAGGCCGAGATCTGGATCAATGGGGGCTACTTCATCTTCCGGAGAGAGATCTTCGACTACATACGCGAGGGCGAGGAGCTTGTGCTCGAACCATTCAATCGCCTGATCGAGGCCGGAAAACTCATGGCCTACAAGTACGAAGGTTTCTGGCGCGCGATGGATACGCTGCGAGACCGGCAGGTTCTCGAGGAGATGATTGAGCGGGGCGAAATGCCCTGGAAGGTTGTTCCGGAAGTGCGCACGCAGGCTGCTTCATGAAGGGGTTTCAGCTTGCCGCGCCCGGAGAGCGTCTCTCGATCCTTTGTCTCGGTGCGCACTCGGATGACATCGAAATAGGGGCCGGTGCGACGATTCTGAATTTGACGGCGCGTGGCGTTCGGCTTGACGTGCATTGGTGTGTACTTAGCGCGCCAGGTGAACGTGAGAGTGAGGCGAGGGCGTCTGCGGCTGAATTCGTGTCCGACGCAGCCCGTTCTCAAATTGAAGCAATGTCCTTTCGAGACGGCTTCTTTCCAGAGCAGGGTGACGAGATCAAGAAGTGGTTCGAGGCGTTGAAACGACGCGTTGAGCCGGATCTGATCCTTACGCACCGCGGAGACGACGCCCATCAGGATCATCGTCAGGTGTCGCGTTTAACGTGGAATACATTCAGAGATCATTCCATTCTCGAGTATGAGATTCCCAAATGGGATGGAGACATCGGTCGACCGAATGTGTATGCGCCCGTTTCAGCGGGAGCGTTGCAACGAAAAATCGACCTGCTGATGTCGCACTTTGGCAGCCAGCGTTCCAAACAATGGTTCGATCCGGAGGTGTTCCGGGGCTTAGCGCGGCTGCGGGGCATGGAATGCCGCGCGCCGGATAGGTACGCTGAAGCATTTGTAGCGAACAAACTCGCACTGTCGTGACAGGGCGTTGGTGAAGCGTGCCCAAAAGCGAGCCGTTGCCGAACTCTCTTCTACAGGAATTGGAATGGACAATCTCAAGGGGATGATAATTCGCGGCAGCGTGGTCCGGCTTGGCGGCCAGGCGGCGAATTTCGCTCTTCGACTTAGTGTCATGGCCGCCCTCGCGCGCTTGCTTGATCCGCAGGATTTCGGATTGGTCGCGATGACAACCGTCGTCACCGGGATTCTTCAACTCTTCACAACGGCAGGTTTGTCCTCGGCCACAGTCCAGCAAGACACAGTGACCAACGAGCAGATGTCGACGTTATTCTGGGTCAATCTAGGGATCGGAATAGTGCTTGCGCTCCTCTGCGCGGCGACTGCGCCTGCTCTCGTGGAATTTTACCATGAGCCTCGTCTGTTCTGGCTGACTATCGTGGCAGGCTTGGGATTTCTTCTGAGCGCCGTAGCGGTGCAACATTCGGCACTACTTCAGCGTCAACTGCGGTACACAACGTTGACAGTTATTGAAGTGCTCTCACAGGTGGTGAGCTTTGCTGCCGGAGTCGCTATGGCCGTTGGCGGCTTGGGATATTGGGCCATCCTAGGAATGACATTGATTTCGACCGTGGTCTATACCGTGTGCGTATGGGTGGCCGCGGCGTGGATTCCCGGCCCACCGCGCCGGACTGTCGGAGTCCGCGGGATGTTGAGCTTTGGCGGGATAGTTACCCTGAATTCTCTTGTGGTGTACGTTGCTTACAACTTCGAGAAGTTGCTCCTTGGCCGATACTGGGGAGCCGATGCTCTTGGGATCTATGAACGGGGATATCGGCTGGTCAACCTGCCGACGGCAGAGCTTAACGCAGCAATTGGAGGCGTTGCGTTTTCGGGATTGTCGCGGATTCAGAAAGATTTACCTCGACTGAGGAACTACTTCCTGAAGGGCTATACGATCGTCCTGTCGATGACGCTACCCATCACGGTCTTCTGCGCGGTCTTCGTGGATGACATCGTCGAGATCGTACTTGGGCCGAAGTGGAGAGATACCGTAATCATCTTCCGCCTGTTGACGCCGACGATTTTAGTATTCGGCATTATCAATCCCCTTGCTTGGTTGTTGTATTCGGCAGGCCTACAAGTACGAAGTCTGAAGATAGCCTTAGTGATCGCCCCGCTGGTCATTGCGGCCTACCTCATAGGATTGCCCTACGGTCCGACGGGGGTCGCATTCGCCTATTCCGCCGCGATGGTATTGTGGCTCATCCCGCACATTTTCTGGTGTTTGCACGGAACGTTGATTTCTCCGCGAGATCTACTTTTCGCAGCAGGCCGGCCGTTGATCGCAGGTGTGGCGGCGGCAGCAGTAGCTCTTGTAGTCCAACTCTGTCTCGGTGATTCAGAGTTGCATTTCTTGAGGCTCCTTCTTGGAGGCTGTATTATCGCGGCAATCTATCTCTGGATGCTGCTGTTTCTTATGGGGCAGAAGACAGTCTACTTCGACCTGTTCAAGGAACTGCAGGGCGCACTGTCCATGAGAACTCATGAAAAACAAGCGGGCTAGGTTCGGAGATTGGACGACCGGCCACCGGATTTGGAGGGCAAGATGACTAAGCTGCGAGCGGGCGACTGGGTAGAAGTGCGGACCAAGGAGGAGATCCTTAGCACGCTCGACAGCAGTGGCCGCTTCGAGGGGCTGCCGTTCATGCCGCAAATGTTCAAGTATTGTGGTAAGCGGTTTAAGGTCTACAAGCGCTCCCACAAGACTTGTGACACCGTCACAAACACGGGTGGCAGATGGCTGCCGAATGGTATCCATCTTGAACTGCGATGTGACGGCGAGGCGTATGGTGGCTGCCAAGCTGCATGCCTCATTTTCTGGAAGGAGGCTTGGCTCAGGCCCATCAACGAACGCGCAAACGCTGTGGTGAGTTCACCAGATCAGCGGAGCGAATGCGTCGGACAATCCGCTGAAAGCCAATGTACAGAGGAAAACGTCCTTCGGGGGACGCGTATCGGCAATAGCGCCGCGGATGCAGAAATCCGCTACTCTTGTCAGGCAACGGAATTGCCCCGCTTTACGACGTTGGCTCGATGGTGGGACGTCAGGCAATACGTGGAGGATTACACCTCGAGGAACGCCAGCTTAGGGCGGATCGCAAGCGGATTCGTATACCTGGCCTATTGGCATCTTGCACTGGCCAAGAGGGCGCGACTGGGTCACGTTTCCCGCTTGGCTTACGATTTTTTCCAGGAGCTGCGGGGCGGTATTCCGTTTCCGAGGTGGAAGGGAAAAATACCTCATCGGCATGACACGCCGACTGTCGCCTTAAACCTCCAGCCTGGTGAATTGGTGAGAGTGAAGTCCTACAAGGACATTCTTGCGACCGTCGACGCCGAAAACATAAATAGAGGCATGGCTTTCGATGCAGAGCTGGTTCCATATTGCGGCGGTGTCTATAGGGTCAAGACACGGATAACGAGATTCATCGATGAGAAGACCGGAAAGATGAGGTCTCTCAAGACGCCGGCGGTGATCTTGGAGGACGTTTGGTGCAGATCTCGATACAGCAATTGTAAAATGTTCTGCCCGAGGAGCATCTATTCGTGGTGGCGTGAAGTGTGGCTTGAAAGGGTTACCGACACAACGCACGAGAAGGGACTCGCGGCTGATGGTCGTTTAAAGGAGAGATCGCCATTGGAGCTAGTTGATGGGCCCCATGCGCCCTCGGATGCCGGAAAAATAAGGGCGATGGAACATTGATCCGTCGTCTCCAATCGCGACCGGTGGAATGACACAGGTTTTCGAGTTCGCCATGCGAGCCTCAAGCGAGATCGAGAATTCAGACCGTCCTGTCAGTCTGCCGCAGCCGGGAGTTGAAGACTTCATGGCGGCATCGGATCCCGCCTCACGACGGACCGACCCACTGGTGACCATTGCCATTCCTACGTTCAATCGAGCTACGTGGTTGCAGGACTGCGTTCGCCTGGCGCTGAGCCAATCGTATCCACGTTTCGAAGTGCTCGTGTCGGACAATGCGTCGACCGATGAAACTGCCCTGGTTCTGAGACAATTCAAGGACGAAAGGCTACGCTGCGTCCGCCAGCCGAAGAACATCGGCGCGATCCCAAACTGGAATGCTTGCCTGGCACAGGCGAGGGGGGACTATATCGTATTTGTTCCAGACGACGACAGAGTAGCGCCCTGGCTGTTGGAGCGATGCATTTCGCTGATCCGAAGAGAGCCCGAAGTGCCGATCGTGATGGCATTGGGTGAGGCCCGGATCGTCGCGTCGGGGCGCACCTTGCCACCACAGGCTAGTCGAAGTCTGAGAACTGGAATCTGGGACGGCGTGGATGTCCTCGATGAATATCTGCAACGGCGCATCATGGTGCAGGGGTGCACCACAATAATTCGTACCGAGAGACTTCGAGCCTGGGGAGGATTCCCGGCAGGATGGCCGTTCGCGAGTGATCTCGCAAGACATCTCCCCCTATTGTTGGAAGGCAAGGCAGGCTTTATCAATGAAAGCTGTGGCGCCTATTCCCTTCACGACGCGACGCAGACTTCTCGTCTTGCGCTCGAGAGCCACCTAGACGATCTCAAGAAGCTGGTAGATCTTATAACGGTCACCGCCGAGCACAGAATCGGGAATGAACGAAGGCGCCATCGGTTGCAACAGCGAGCCAGACATTTCCTGGCCCGCGAGACCATCGGGATCATTACCTCGTATCGCAAACGGGGCGCTCGGTTTCGAGAACTACTTCCAGTGTTGAGGCAATGGGGGAGCCACCTAGTAGCCTTGCGGGCACAAGATACGTTCGCCGCTACGGGGCTGATCTGCTGGCTGCTTCTTCCTGCACCGATTATTGGCGGGCTCCGCCGCCTCAAAAGGAAGCTCACCCTGAAAGCGTAGCCAGCGATGCGGGAAGTCACGGACGTGACGGTTTCGGCTTCGGGCTGGTGGAGTCCTGGACGACCCGCCCGGTTACCATGTTTACGTTGTTTGTGAAAACGGTCTTTGAGTAGCGGTCGTTCGGCCCGGCTGCCGGATAGTTAAAGCCGAAGGCTTTTGTCACATCAAAATAGTTGTCGTGCGTGTAGAATATGCCGGACAGATTGGCGGCGTCGGTCCCCGGACCGGATACGGACATCCAGTAGGTAACGCTGCCGATCAGGGTATTGCAGCCAAACTCGCCTGAATTTGTATTATCGGCAATGAACCCTTGAGTACTGCCGCCATTCTGGACCGCGGTGTTGTAAAGGATCCGGGTGGCTTCCACGGTCGGACCGTAAACCTGCAGATAGTCGCCGTGGGTCCCTGGGCCGCGCATTCCGGCCTGTTCTAGCACATTGTAGCGAATGATGATATTGCCGCCGTCTCGGCCATGGCGGCCAATTAGGTCGGAGTTAGAATTCTTCAGCCACGAGTATTCGATCGTGAGGCCGGGCCCTTCCATTTCGATCAGGAATTCTGCACGTCCGCCCCCGCTCAGACCGTCAATGATGCAATTGATGATGCGCAGATTGGAGGAGGACGGTGTACCGCTGATGACACTATTCTGCGGACCGCCTGGATTCAAACCATTGAATTTCGAGTTGATCAGGCTGGTGTTCGCTGCCGTAGTCACGACCGACCAGCCGCCGAAATCATAACCGTCGAGCGTAACGTTGTCGCCTGCCACCATGATGCTCTTCTGAGCCATGTCGAGCGATACGCCGGCCATCGAGATCGTTACCGGATCCTTGATGGGAGTATTCGTCGAATAGCCAACGCAATAGTCCACACCCGCTACGCTCCACGGCGGACGGAACCTGTACTTGGTCAGGAGAGATGGATACTGAATTGTACAAGTGGGCGCGTGTGAGGAGCCGTCATCGAGGGCGGATTTGTCGATCGCGGCGCGCTCCGGCGGGCGGGTATCTCCGGACGGAACGTTCTGCGCCTGGCTAGCGACTATCGACCAAGGCAGCGTGAACGCGAGAAGAGATTTAATGTAGCGGGCTGTCATGTTGGAAGCAGGAGCCTTGCCGGCGCGGTTCGTTACCTGGACGCATAGAATCCCCGAGTTGCATGCCCGACGGTGAGGTCACGATCGCTAGCCATCCTTCGATCGAGTACGGGGCTCTCGGCTGCTGCGACGGACTCCTCCTTCAGCGATGCGCGGATGCCGATCCATATTCCCCAGAGGATCCAACTGTTGTTCCAATAATGCACTGTCAATCCCACGAACATGAACATTGCGAGGCCCAATGTGAACGCCGTACGCATATTGCTCATGTAAGCATCGTAGTCGTGCCGAATGCTGGCGGTCCGCCTGGACGGAAAGAATGCTGCAATATTCGCTAGCAGAATAAATATGACCAATGGAATACCAAACCGGAGCGCCAAGGTCAGCCAAACGCTGTCGACTGAGGCGTTGCCAAAGAAATCATCGGGGGAGGCGTACGAGCCAAATCCGTACCCCACATAAGGAGAGAGATCGATATAGTAGCCGGCGCTTTCCCAAGTCGCGACGCGGAAATATCCGGTAGCTGGGTCGAGCGTCAGATTTGCGACGATCCAAGAGACTGGCTTGTTGGCGACCAGAAATACGACTCCAAGGAACATGAAAAGGCTTGCCACCAAGGCGTGCCACCTCCAGCGGTGCCCCAGCAGCATCTGATCGTAACAATAGACGGATAGTACAATCCCGAATGCCATCAGCGGTGCCGAAGACATTGATAGGACACATCCAAAAAGGCAAAGCCCGCAATACAAAGTTCGAGCAAGGAAGCTGCGTTCCGAGTACAGAAAAATGGCGCCGGCAACGGCGCAGAACGAGCCGAATAGGATCGCGTGAGGAAACGTTGAGGTCGCTCGCAGCAAGCCGTAACGATATTCATAGCCCGTGCTCTGCAAGCCCATAAGGGCCGCGACGACATTGTGCCGGGTGAGATGCTCCAGTACCGCAACAGCAACGATGGCTGCGGTAACAGGCTTCAGGACTCGGACAAAAGTCTCCAATCCCCGGCGCCCAAAAAAGTAAGCGCGGGCTACGATGTAGCCACCGGAAAATTCGAGGACGAGAGCGGCCGCGGAAGACGACCCTTGATCCGTTTGCAGTACCGCCGCAAACATCCAAGCTGACGCAGCGCATACGAAGAAATCCGATGCGCATAGCCGTCGCCCTCTTTGAAACAACTCGGCCAGGGCAGGAACCAGCAGCAAGGTGATTACAATCCGCGCTGGAATGAACTTGGCACCCCCCACGTACATCGTCATGTACGAGGGCATGGCGCACCCGAGCAATAGCAGCCATGCCACCCATCCATTCGAACCTGTCGCGGTTCTCCGTCCAAGCGCACCGGCCTGGAGTGGCGGTCCACTCTCCACCAGGCCGGATCCATTGAGGCCGTAAGACGACATGAGCCCTTCTCGATCCGAAAACATTATCCTAGCATCGAAATAAAGATATATTATTTAATGTCGGTTGCCAAATAAATGTTGATAATAAATATCTGGGTTAGTATATTTAATTCAGCTGGCCACGCGGCCAAAGGTGGGAAATGACCTGCTCGATAGAGGTCTATTGCGTCGCCAACGAGCAAGCGACACTTGCTCGAAATCTGAAACGATCTCCAGAACTTGCGGACAGCCGTATTAAGGTTTCCGTTCTCTGGGGGGCCACGGCTGCGTCAGCGGCATATCACCAGGCAATCGCGGGGGCCAAGTCGGATATCGTCGTATTCGCCCATCAGGACGTCTATTTTCCCGAGGGCTGGTTTACGGCACTGCGGGCAGCTTGCGAGAGGTTGAATTCGATTGACCCGTCGTGGGCTGTCGCCGGTATCTGCGGCATGACGCCCGACGGAGAATTCGTTGGGCATTTGTGGGATTCCGGCCTGGGCACCGTCTGCGGCGGGCGATTTGATCGACCCCGCCCTGCTGCGAGTCTCGATGAGGTCGTTTTGATCGTGCGCCGAGCAGCGGGCACGCTGTTCGATCCGAGCCTGCCCTCCTTTCACCTGTACGGAACGGACATCGTGCTGGAGGCAAAGAGGGCCGGCATGAAGTCCTACGTGATCGACCTGCCGATTATCCACAATAGCAAGGCAACTCTTCGTCTCGACCACTCCTACCTGACTGCCTACCGCTTCATGATTCGGAAGTGGAGGGCGCAACTTCCTTGGCCGACGGTGATCGTTCAGTTGAGCCGGAATCCCCTACCGCTGCTGCTTCGTCGTCTTCGGCTGAGGTACAGGGCCATACTGAGCGCGCCCACGCTAAACCCCAAGTTCGAGTGTCCTGAAGCGAAAGCGAGGGAGCTTGGATTTGCACAAGCAAGTGAGGATGCCATTTGACCGATTGCCTGACCGGTGCCGTGCAGAAGCGGGACAATGCTGCTGGCAAGCAGCCTTCGATGACGATTGTGGTCTGCATCGAGTCAGGGATGCTGGAGCCACTTACGCTGCGCATGGTGGAGAGCCTTCGGCGCTTTGGCGGCCGGTTTGCAAACCTGGAAGTTATTGCCGTCACGCCTCGGTTTACTCCGGCTCTCACGCGAGAGACGCATCGCCGAATGGAGGAGCTTGGGATTAAGCATCTGCGCGTCTTTCCCGATAATCCGTATGTCTGGCACCATTATATGAACAAGGCGGAGGCGATTGCCGCCGTTGAGAGCAGGGTCACGACAGAGGCGATTGCGTGGATCGACAGTGATATCCTGTTCTTGCGCGAGCCCAACGGCCTTGAACTTCCCCCTGGGGTAGATTTCCTTGCGAGCGCTCCGGATGCCGGGGTGATCGGGTCAAGGGGGGTAACCGATCCAAATGATCCGTTCTGGGAACGCTCCGCTGCACTCATCGGAAGAGTTGCTGACGATCTTCCATGGCTCCAGACGGGCGATGGACACCGGATTAGGTTCTACTGGAATGCGGGCCTCTATGTATATCGGCGCAGCACGCGGTTCGGCAGAGAATTTCTCGCCGACTTCAAGACGTTTCTTGATCAGCAAGTGGCTAGAACACACTCGCAAGTGCACTTCATGGATCAAGTCGTGCTGGGTTTGACGGTGATTCGGCTTGGGCTGGCTTGGCAGCCACTCCCGGATTCAAGCAACTTCCCCCTGTGTAGCTATCTGCCGAGAAACTATGACGGGGCAAAGATAACGGGAGTAAGTGTACTTCACTTTCACGATTCCATGGAGCCGAAGCTCTGGAACAAGCTTCTCGAGACGCTCGTACCCGGACATCCACAAATCCGTGAATGGCTCGAGCCTCAGGGTCCGGTCGCCGTGCCATCTTCGATTCCATCCGCGCTTGCGCGTGAAGGTCTCCGAATGGTTCGAGGCGCACGTAGACGCGTCTACTATGCTCGGTCCGGCTTTATCAAAGCTTGGAGTCCGGCACGATGATGTCGGCCGAATGCACCGATTTGGAGATTGAGAATTGGCAGTGGGCCGCGATAACGACGTGACCTCGCAAGAGGGGCCACGTCATGGTCCGGCGTCCAGAGGGAGAGAGTTGTGGGCATCGATCTGACGGGCCTCCGTGCGCTCAGCTTCGCAAACCGAGTCTATGGATTCGATTTTCGGAATACGGTCACTCTCGGAAGACATGAGATTCATTTCTGGAAGCAGGAATTTCATGCGGTTCAGAAGAGTTCAAACCTCGCGTACGATCAGTCAATTGCAGTTGGGCTCTACTGCGAGCCCCTCCTTCGCAAGCTTGGTGCCAAAAACATCGTCTCGATCGACGCCTCAGCTTTTGAAGGTGCATCGGTTATACATGATTTCAATCTTCCGATACCGAGCGATATGCACGAAAAGTTCGATACGTTCCTCGACTTCGGGTCGATCGAACACATCTTTGATGTCGCGCAGGCGGTCGACAACATAGTGAGCTTGGTCAGGCCGGGCGGACACGTCCTCATAGCGACGAATGCAAACGGCTTTCCTGCGCACGGCCTTTACCAGTACTCGCCCGAATTCTTCTACAGTCTTTTCAGTAAACGAAATGGCTTCGAAGATACCGCTGTCTTCCTGATCAAGCCATCCCGCCCGATGAAGTGGCATCTCATTAAGCCGCCAGTGGCGCTCAACCGCAGGAATCAGATCCCCTTTGAAGAGCAGACGGTGATGATGGTATTCTCGAGAAAGGTCCGCAGCGTTTCCGACTTGCGCGTGCAACAGTCAGACTACGATGCGACGTGGACGAGCTTCGCTACCGGAAGCTGGGCCGCCTGGGATAGACGGAATATTCCGAGGTGGAAGAGCATGCTTCATGAGTTCATAAGTCCATTCCTTTTTCGAAGCCTCTCGTATCACTTCAAATCGTCTCAGGCCCGGCGCAAATACCGGGCCGATCATGTTGTCATTGATCCGGATTCCGTGGACCTAGCCGACTTTGCGAGAATGATAGCGGATGCGGCATTGCCGAAACCGCCCTCAAGGAGCGAGATGAATCAGGCTGAACGGGCAACGCAACTGCATTGATTGGCCGGGCAGGCAGACGCGTTACGCACTGGGCCACCAGCCGGAGTTCTCCGGGCGAAGGTTGGGCCGCTTTGGATGAACACGGCAACTGGAAGGGTTTGGAAGATGCGGAGTCTCGAACATGCGGTTGAAGGCCCCCGTGCTCCTCTGCTGAGCGATCTGAAGAAGCAACGCGCCTTGGCGCCAGAAGCAAACATGAACTGCTACTTTCATCATGTACGTCACGAGATACGGCCGCTGCTGCCGAAGACCGCAACCAACATCCTCGAGATTGGGGCTGCCTCCGGGCAGACGTTGCGCTGGATCAGGACGATCTACCCCGCCGCAGTGACGACAGGCGTCGAGATAAATAACGCGGTCGCAGAGGAACTGGCCCGCAATGCGGATGTGGCGATCTTGGGCGGCATTGATGAATGCCTACCTCGCCTCAAGAAATATGATCTCATACTGTTGCTCGACATCCTCGAGCATCTTGTCGACTCGAGAACTGTTCTGCAGAAGGTTCGAGGACTGCTCGAGCCTGGTGGTCATGTCGTGGTGTCCGTACCAAATGTCGCGCATCTCAGTGTTGCGATTCCGCTTCTGTTCAAGCGCCAGTTTGACTATCAGGATGCGGGCATTCTGGACCGCACACATCTCAGGTTCTTTGTCGAGGATACGGCGATCGGGCTCATGAACGCCGCGGGCCTGAACGTCTCCAAGGGTCTGATTTCCGGAATGCAGGGCTATAAGTCAAAGACGCTCAATCGTCTTTCGTTGGGCCTCTTGCGACACCATTTGGCGAAGCAGTACATCATGCTTGGAGAACCGACTGAGGGCGAAGTTCGTCAACGGCCGGTTAAGTGGACGACTGCCAAGTGAGACGAACCGATGAACTTGCTCGCTGCCAAACACTGCTGGAGAACTCAGCATGTGGCCTGATGGGCCGCGCCAGGTGAGTGTTTTGTACATAACCATCAATACGGAGACTGCATCATGTCTGAGGCTAGCGGCTCCTTTTACGTCAGGCGCTCTCCTACCATCGAATTCGTCAAGAGCCTCTTGAAGCGCAGTAAGCTGGTCGTTGGCCTTACGACGTCTGCGAGGCAGGCGCACGAGAGATTACTGGGAGGCTTCATCACTAACCACGAACTCGTGAACCAGTTGGCGTTATTTGCTCCGAACTCTAGCGGCTCTCCGAAGGCCAAGGCCGATCTCACGATGCTTTCGGCCCAGACAGCATTTCCCTTGATTTGCGAATTGCTGGCACAGCAGGGCAGCCGCCCCGTACAAGCGAGGCGCCTGGAATCGTTTTGCTCCGCAGACGTTCCGAACAGCCAAGCAATTGAACTGGCCGGACTGTTCAATGCATATGGCAGTGATAAAGCGTCCAGTCACAACTACTATCTCGTCTATTGCGAAATTCTCGGCGCCTTGCGTCGGAATCATCTGAGGATTCTCGAGATCGGCCTCGGCTCCAATAACCCTGACGTCGTCTCGTCAATGGGGAAGTTTGGCCGGCCTGGTGCGTCGCTGCGTGCCTTTCGCGACTTCCTTCCGAATTCCGAGATCTTCGGCGCGGACGTCGACCGCAGGGTCCTTTTCGAGGAAGATCGTATAAGAACGTATTTCGTTGATCAGACGAGCTTGAGATCGCTCGACGAGCTTGCGGCTGTCCTGCCAGAGGCGCTGGATCTAATTATCGATGATGGCCTCCATTCACCCAGCGCGAACATTGCCACGCTGATCTTTGCGTTAAAGAAGCTCAAGTGCAACGGCTGGTTTGTCGTCGAGGATGTAGCTGAAAAGAGCGTACCGGTCTGGCAACTTGTCTCGGCAATTCTTCCCCAACAGTACACGTGCAGGATCCTGCAGGGCAGGTCCGGCTTTATGGTCATCGTGAAGAAAACATCGGGCGCGCGTCAACTCTGATTCGGAGCACAGAGGCATTGCTCCGGTTCTTGTTTCCATTCTCGAAGCATAGTGATCTAGCAATATGAACTTGAAGGCGGTGGCTCGCTATTTTTATGCCAACGTCCCCGGCGTTGCGGCGATGAGGTTTGCTGTCAAGGACGTTGTCGCGCCGTTTTTTTTCAAGCGGGAGTTTCTTGGGGTCAAACTGCTCAAGATCGGAAGCGGCTTGATTGTGGACGTGGGCGCGAACCGAGGCCAAAGCACGGCGGCGTTCAAGAAGCTCGCACCGAATTCCCACATCGTGGCCTTTGAGCCCGAGCCGAGGTCGGCGAAGCGGCTCGCGTTTCGTCATCGTCGAGATGACGCTGTGACCGTTTTCGATTGCGCGCTTGGCTGCAGTCCCGGAGCAATTGATTTCTTTCTTCCAAGATACGGTCGATGGGAGTGCGACGGAATGGCTGCGACTTCCTACGAGGCGGCGACCGAGTGGTTGAAGAATCCAGGCAGGATGTACCGTTTTGACGCAAAGAAGCTAACGGTCCGGGAGCACCGGGTCACGTGCAAAGCTCTCGATTCTCTCGGCCTGGCTCCGGCTCTCATCAAGCTTCATGCCCAGGGGGCGGAACTGGATATCCTAAAGGGCGCGCAAGGAACGTTACAACAGCAGAGACCTGCATTGATGTGTGCGTTTGCCTCGCCGGCGGTGACTAAATTCCTGTCTGATCTCGGCTATCGCCCTTATGTCTACGATAGGGGATGCTTTAGGTCGGGAACCGCACCGCTATCCGTAACCTTCACTTGGTACCTGACAGAGGCACACGTGAAAGCATCCAATCGAGCTAGGCGCGGGATGTCTGCATTTTGGAAAACTATGCGCCGGGGATGGTACCCGATCTAGACGGTCAGACTACAGAGGTTGCATTGAGTTTCTCGATGGGCGTTTTGATGCCATTGCCGCTTACAGGCAAAGGAGTGGGGTACACCTGCGGCTCCCTCGCAGAGGCGATGGTCGATCAGAATTTTGGCGTGACGATCGTCACTCCGCGCAGCCGATGTCCTCTGCCCCTGGTGGAGGTGATCGAGGCCTTGCCCGTGTGGAAGCGGTACTTCCCATATGGCTGGGTGAAGAACAGCGCGAGCCGAAGCATAGAGGCTGCGTTCCTCTCATATCTGGATCGCTGTCGATCGCGCAGGTTGGCTGCCTATCTCTGGCCCAGCGCAAGCATGGAGTTGCTCCAGGAATTGAAACGACGTGACGTCACGGTGTTTCGAGAGCAGTTCAATTGCCATACCAAGACCGCCAAGACAATTCTCGACCGAGCGTACGGCAGGATTGGTCTGGCGCCGATGCATGGGATTACCGACGCGGCAGTTGATCGCGAGACCAAAGATCTTGAGGCCGTGGATTACATATTCTGCCCGAATGAACCGGTCGAAAGTTCGTTGCTCGAGAACGGTGTGTCGAAAACCAAATGTTTAGAAGCAGCATACGGCTGGGACCCAGTTCGCCTTTCGGGAAAGAATCGGCTTCTTCCCTCGAACCATGGTTTGACTGCGGTCTTCGTCGGGATCATTGGCATACGAAAAGGAGCCCATTTGATCCTCGATTATTGGGCGAAAAGCGGGGTGACGGGGAGGCTGGTGCTGGCTGGACGAATGGAGCCGGTCATCAAGGAAAGATACAGCGACTTGCTCGCACGGGACGACGTGACGGTGCTTGACTATGTCGAGGATATCGGGTCGCTTTATCGATCGGCGGACATCTTCGTTTTCCCATCCTTGGAGGAGGGCGGACCTCAAGTCACCTACGAGGCGTGCGCTTGCGGTCTACCGGTCATAACGACCAGCATGGGCGCGGGACGCATTGTCCGAAATGAACGTGAGGGCCTTGTGCTGGGTCCGTATGATGCAGTTGGTTGGATTGCGGCTATTCGTCGGCTGGCTGAGGATACTGAACTTCGACAACGGATGTCGAGTGCTGCGCTTGAACATGCGCAGCGTTTTACGTGGACCGCGGTCGCTAGTAGGCGCCGCGAGCAAATGATAAGGCGCCTAGGCTATGGCAACTGATCGCGCCAAACTTGCGGTGCTCATCGTCTCCTATCGCAATCCCGATGATGTTGATCGCTGTCTGAAGTCGTTGGTGCATTCTGATTGGAAGGATTTCGAGGTCTTCGTCTGTGAGAACGGTGGGAAGGAAGCGTTCCAGCGGTTGATGGCGGTAGTTGCCGGTCCGGAGCGAACGCTCCGGCAGCTGCACGGCGGCTCGGATCTTCTAGATCAAGCGAGAGGAAGACTAGCCGTCGTCGAAAAATGTCAATTTCCGAGCAGGACAAATATCGTTCGGCTTGGACTTGCGGTGGATAATCTGGGCTATGGCGGTGGTGTTAACGCTTGGCTCGAGCAATTCCTTGAAAGCCCGGGCTGGGATGCGGTGCTCGTCCTCAATCCCGACACCGAAGTGGACAGTCATTGCTTGTCTGAACTAATGGCGAAGGCTGCCGCAGGATTTGGTATGGTTGGTGCGACCTTGGTGTTCGATCACGTGCCGGATAAGATTATCAACTACGGTCTTCATTGGTCTTCCACGACGGGTCGTGTCGTAGCAGTTGGTCGGAACGCTCCGGCGGGGAGTGCTCCGTCGCACGAGCAGATGTCTGAGATTGACGCGATCAGCGGTGCTTGCGTTCTGGTCACGCGCGACTTCGTTGAAGAGGTCGGTCTGATGACTGAAGACTACTTCCTCTACATGGAGGATCTGGACTGGGGGCGTCGCCGTGGCAAGCATCGGATCGGCTTTGCAGAAAGAGCGATCGTACGGCACATCGGGGGCACGGCTATCGGCTCTGCCGTAGATCCGAGGAAACGCTCCTACTTGTCGGTGTATCTGTCTGCTCGCAATAGCATTGTCTACGCTCGCCGGGAGGCAGGATGGCGATGGGGCCTCCATTTTGCTTTCGGCTTGTTGTACGCGACCAGATACGTCGTCATGGGGTCTCCAACCGCCGCGAAGATCACGGTCAGGGGACTGATAGACGGAGTGCTGGGCAAGACTGGAAAGCCGGACGCTTCCCTGCGATTGCACGTGTTTGGCTAGGCGCTCTTGTGTACCACTGTTTTCTGAAGCGTCGGTGTACCACTGTTTTCTGAAGCGTCGGCCATCGTACCTCTGGGAATCCCGACCGAACAGGGATCGCGCGCGGCATCAGCTGTGAGGGGTCGTTCATGCTTAACGTCTCGCAGATCGCTTCCAGCCGGGCTATGCAAGATGAGAGAAAGGCCAGCGCCGCTGGTTTCCTTGAGGCCGCAGTCGTATTGGCCCGAGGGTACCGATCAGCAGACTCGATATGACTGCGAACAAACTGTCGAATCTCCACACTAGTGCGGCTAGCCCAACAGCCGCACAAGATCTTTTCCGAGTTTCTGTAAACTAACGAACAACATGGACGCGTCACTCAGGAAGATGAACAGAAGTGCATGGACAATATACATGTGATCCCGAAGTCGGATCAGCATGCGCTCGAATAGCGCTCGCGGATATGGAGTTGCGTAGAAGAGTAAGACGCATGCCGGTCCTAACACCAGGGAGCCGGCTACGTCACTCGGATAGTGCCATCCGAAGATGACCCGCGGCACTGCGATAATGACAGCGACCCAGAGAAAGCAAAGTAGTCCGACCAATCGATTTTCTATGAGGATCAGTGTGGCTAGTGCAAAGAATAGTGTCGATGTGTCGCTGGGGAACGAGTCTCTGCGGTCCCAATCCAAGCTCCATCGTGGATCAGCTACATTCAAAGGAAGCGCTGGGTCCAGAAGCGGACGAATGTGAGTGGCAAAATGAAATTGTGTCCAGACGGAAAGAACGGTCGCAAGGCAAACCGCAACAAATCCTGTGAGCATCCGGCTCCGCCGTTCCCGGTCATCGCCAGCGAACCACAACGCGAGTATTGAGAAGAATATCGGAAATCCCCTGAACAAGGAATTGTTCGCAAGTTCCCATACGTATAGCGAGTCAGTTGCAGCGAACGAGTTGAGCCTGAGAAGGAGGTCCCGATCCCATGCGCCGCTTACCGTCTCGCTGAACCTTGCCGCAAAAAGCTGCAATCCGAGGATTGCAGCGACGAGCGCAATCACTGGTGCGGACAATGTGCTTCTCGACAGTTTATCCCAGCAGGAGCGCGCGCCCTCCGTGGGCACGATCGAGATCACAGATGAGCTCGTCTCGTTCTTCGCGAGCTGCCGTTTCATGCGTATAAGCTCCATCTATTCCAAGATTATATTAATCCGTTAGATAAATAAATTGGAAGATATTATTATAATTAAATCTAACGACGGGCCCGCGGCTACGGTGGCTTCAGATGGCTTGGAGCGGCACCACCGAACCTGCTATCCACCCGGCTATCCCAGCGGGCTCCGTTAACCAGTCGTCGCCCGCCCATAAGGCAGTCCCCAAATTGCTAGATGTCGGCGGAGAAGTGGTTAACTGCCCACCCCTGAAACGAGGGAGACGCGGCACTCGCTCTTTTAGGGGGTATCGTTTGGACGTGATCGCCAAGACAGCCCCAATGCAGGCACCGGCGCCGGCTAGGCCGATCGAAAGGGGGCCGACCGAGGTCGACCGTCGCCTAGATCCTGGTCTCCGCGTCCGCCTGCCGCTCTACCGGAGGCGCGAATTGTGCCCATTGAGCTCGGCCCAGCGTAGGCAGACCGAGGCAGGCAGCTTCAACCCCGTCCGTTGCATGAGCGCCTCCTTTTCAAGCATTCGCGGCGACCCAAGCTATCCGCCGACGAGGCGATGATGCCGGTGCTCGAGCCGCCGTGGGGCACCTCAAGACTGGTCAGCTCGGGATTTAGGCGGCGGACGACCGGCCGTGGAGCTAGGCCGATCCACGGGGGCTCGCCTCTGTCTTTCAACTAGCGTTCTGTTAGTGGTGCAGGCGGGGTAACTTCTACGAACTTGCCACAGCGGTCCCGCTCCCGATGTCGGCGAAGCGCTCAAGCCCGTCGAAAAAGGTCGGTGGCCGCAGCGCCGAAGAGTGCTGTTCGTTCGGCAACAGAAGAGCCGGCCGCTTGAGAAAACTTGGAGGGCTGGCTCCGGGCAGAGTTCGCGTTGATCGGCCAAAAGCGCAAGCTGGCCGACACCGGCCGGAACGGTCTGACGCGCTTCACCGAAGATGGCGGCATCGAGTTCGACAACAGCGCGGTCGAGCGCTTCATCCGTCCGATCACGTGTTGGAAAAATGCGCTGTCCGCAGGCTCTAGTGGCGACGCCGAGCACTGGCCATCATCGCCTCCGTGCTTGAAATCTGTAAGCTGAACGATGTCGATCCGCTTGCCTATCAGCCTGACACTCACCTGGATCGTTAACGGCCCAGCAGCGACATCGATGAGCTGCTTCGGTGGGCCTATTGTCGCAAACGCATCAAGCTGTGGTCTGCAGAACGCATAAAGCGCATTGAAACTGTGCCGTGTCGTTACGAAAAAAGTGCGAGCCGCGCACCGCGTGTGATGAAGGTTCAGATCAGCTTTGCCACAATATTTATTGCGGCGTTGAATAAACCAAAGTATTCGAATGAAAATATTAACTGGCGGACTCCAGGCATTGCCGCAAGTGTCGGACCGCAATGCGCAACGGCAACTATTCCACAGAAATCAATCGCGTCGGGCAATAATATTCCTTGTTTTGAACCGCAAACGATTCAGACTGCAGTCGTCTAGGCATTTCCACAATTTGATTTTGTATCCGAGTGAGTGTGGCGGCTGCGAGCCAAACATCACCCCGGCGTAGCCTAGTTGTGGTCCCAAAAAAGCCCGCGGCACCCAGCCAATAGTCGCCTCGGCGATCATCACGTGGTGGTTTGTCCAATAAACAAAGTGAATGGCGTGTTGCTCGGGGAAGGCCCTTCGGGGTCGAGCACATGCGGATGACATCAAATCAGGAGAACAGGTAATGGCAGTTAACGACGGTTCTGCGAACGCGCCAGTTGGATCAGCGCAGCTTTCGAGCTTGCTGGACACCTATGGTGCGAACCGGCCGGCATGGAAAGTCGCGGGGGTGGACTATCACGTCGGCGTACCGACGGGGCTGACGCTCAAGGATCCTGCAACGATCTCGACGGCAGGCGTGTCCGTTGACGCGGCTCAGAAGAGCATCACGGTGACGGGCAGCAACGTCACGCTCGACGGTTATGACTTCGGGGGCTGGGCTGTCGTAACCACGGCAGCGAACACCACCCTGACCAACTCGAACTTCAATGGTTTAAATCCAGGCGGTCCGCAGAGTAGCGTCATCAGCGGTACACAGACCTCCTCCAATCTGCATATCGCCAACTGCACCATCGATGGTCTGAGCGGCGGCGGGCATGCCGAATTCCTCGTCGAAATGGAAGGGCCCGGCCTCACGATCGAATATTCGTGGCTGAAGAATTCCAACTCCGACTTGATCGGCCGCCACGGTCAAGACGGTGGCGACATCACGATTCAATATAACCTGCTGCAGCAGGCTGGCATGGGCGGCTCAGGCACCCACGGCGACTATCTTCAAGTCTATGGTCCGACCATCGATTCGACCCACATTCTTTACAACACGGCGGTCCAGGATGGCGGTACGACCCAGGGCTTCATTGCCGACAACACGAAGTCGGGCGAGTTTGCCGGTAACACTCTGATCGGTAGCGTTAGCTATTGGATGTCCGTCTCCGGTCCGGGGACCGACGTCGCCAATCTGAGCGGGGCATTTTCCACGCACGACAACTATTTTGATGTGACCAAAGCCTTCGGCTTTACCTATCCGGCCGCCGGGCCGGACGACTCTTACTCCCGGACCTCCTTCGTGCACAACGTGAACATGGTGACCGGCCAGGTCGAGCAGGATGCCAATGCGCCTGCTTACACTGGGCCCACCTACACAGCGCCAAGCTCGCCTGCTCCGAGCGCCCCTGCTCCGAGCGCCCCTGCGGCGCCCGTTGTCGCCTCTTTTTCGACCGACAGCGGCGTCGCCGGTGACGGTGTGACGAACGACAACACCATCGAGCTCAAAGGCGCCGCTGCGGCCAACAGTACGGTGACGGTCTATGATGGTTCAACCAAGATCGGTACGACCACTGCGAGCTCAACGGGCAGCTGGGACTACATCACTCAGGTCCTGAGTGACGCCAAGCACACGCTCACGGCGACCGCGACCAACGCGTCGGGCCAGACCAGCGTGGCCTCGGCTGCGGTGGCTGTCACCGTCGACACGAAGGCACCAGCTGCACCGACGATCGCGAAGGATACCGTGAACAGCAGCAATCAGACTGTCGTGTCAGGGAGCGCCGAAGCGAACAGCACGATCAAGGTATATGACGGCACGACGCAGGTCGGTACTGCGACGACCAATTCGAGCGGCGCGTGGAGTGTCACGACTTCCGCTCTGTCGGCCGGTTCGCACGTGCTGACGGCGAAAGCCACGGACCTTGCGGGCAACGTGAGTGCTGCGTCAGCCGGCGTGGATCCGGTGATTGGTTCTGGAACATCGGGCTCAACCGGCTCGGGCACGTCCGGTTCAGGTACCTCGGGTACAGGTACCTCCGGCTCCGGCACGTCGGGCACAGGCACGTCGGGCACCGGCACCACTGCGCCTGCCGCACCGAAAATCGCGTCTTTCTCGACGGACAGCGGTGTCGCCGGTGATCACATCACTAGCGACAAGACGTTGACCCTGGCGGGGACTGCGGCCGCCAACAGCACGGTCAAGGTGTTCGACGGTACGACCCAGCTCGGCATCGCCACGGCGGATGCCAACGGAGCCTGGCACTACTCGACTGCTGCGCTGCTCGACGGCAAGCACAGCCTCACTGCGACGGACACGGTCTCTGGCGTCACCAGCAAGGCATCGACTACGCTGGATGTAACCGTAGATACTGCTGCTCCGGATGCTCCGGTTCTGTTGAGCGATCCGACCACGCATAACCGCGCAACGGTATCCGGAACGGCAGAGGCGGGGAGTTCGATCAAGCTCTATGAGGGTACGACCCTGCTTGGCACGACGACGGTCGGAAGCGACGGCGACTGGAGCGTGACGACCCCGAATCTCAAGCACGGGTCCCACACCTTCACTGCGACAGCCACCGATGCAGCCGGCAACACCAGCGTCTTGTCGCAGCCGATTGATCCGCCAATTGGCTCGCACGGCGGCAACGGCACCTCGACCGTGGAACTCACCAACGTGCGTCCGCACTGGGATCACACCGCGACAATCAAGGGCACTGCCGATCCCAACAGCCAAATCAAGCTGTTTGACGGCACGACGTCGGTCGGTTCGGTCACGGCGAGCGACAACGGCAAGTGGAGCTTCCACACCTCCGATCTGTCAGGCAGGAGCCACGCCTTTACGGCGCAGCAGGTCGACGCGACCGGCCACGTGGCTGGGACCAGCTCGGGCGAGGCGATCATCGGCACGGGCCGCAGCAATACGCTGACCGGCACCACAGGCAATGACATCATGGTCGGAAAAAGGGGGGCGGATACCTTCGAGTTTGCGTCGAACTTCGGCCACGACGTCATCAAGGACTTCGCTGCCCGCGGGCCTGCTCACGACACGATCGCGTTCAGCAAGGGCGTGTTCGACAGTTTTGCGAGCGTTCTCTCCCACGCGGCCCAGTCAGGCCACGACGTCGTCATCGCGACGGGGAGCGACACGCTCACGCTAAAGAACACGCAGCTCGACAAGCTGAACAGCCATGACTTCCATTTCGCGTAGTCACGTGTTCGGCGACACGGTGTAGCCACCAATCTGCGGTGCAGATCATGGAAGGCGGGGAATAGTCCCCGCCTTCTTTTGTTCTGGCTGCCTCTATTGTGATCTACGCGTGAGCGGCTTCGCGGCGTTCGCGGGATCCACGCCCGGAGAGATCGATACGCGCGGCTTTAGCCGGTGACGCTTCGCGCGATGGTCATCCTCGGACCTGCCGCGACAAGCAACCGAGCGCCTCGGGTCGCTACACTTTCTTCGCTCCGATCAGACAGTCTCGTTCGACTCCAATCGCGATAAGGCCACGAATACGCGAAAATAAATAAATTAAATATGGTATAGGAGTCGGCCTCGCACTCAGATGGGCTCGCTGGGCGTTTCAGCAAACGATTTCTGTGGGCTGAGGCGGTGCCGCAATATTTCTGTGGGCTGAGGCGGTGCCGCAATAGAAGCCTGTTGAGACTCGCCGTCCGGCATGACATCAGAGAAACTCGCGACGATTTAATCGAATGAAAATCGCGCGATTATTGCAGTACCGTGCCTTGATGTGCTGGTTAAAAAAACCTCAGCCCGGCCCCCATCTGGTCCCAAAAAAGCCCATGGCGACCGGCACCTGAGACCAAGCTGATTAACCTTGAGGTAGTGGATACAGGTCGCACGACATCGCCCTCCGCGAACGACTTCGTCGTGGAGTACGTGTCGAAGAAGCTGAGAGAGCAGATTAAATGGCGGGATGGCCATCATGTCACGCTGATACCGGCAGGCGACACGCTTAAGTTGGCCAGGGCTCGGTGCGTAAAATCGACCTGACTTCTACTTCGCGTAACAGTAGGTCGACGACAGGGAAATCAAACTCGGGACTGCCTTGGTGATCTTCTTGGGGATCGTCACATAAGGCGCGTTTTCAAGGGCGGGAGTCATGACAAACTTTGAACGGTGGGGGGTAATCCCTCTGCCAGCAAGCCGTTATCGGATCCAACTTTCGCATTTGACGAGGTTTGGGGTAGTCGCAAGACAGTGGGCGGAAGAGGCCAAACTGCGGACGCAAGGGCCGATCGCCTGGGCAAAGCACCTCGTCGAAGTCTTGCGGCTACGACTGTTCTCCGGTTTCCCGCGGCCGACTGGTGACTATGATGAGTCGCAGTCGGAGATGACGGTTTTCCTGCGGTCTTGCCGTCGGATATTCTGGGCTCTCGCGGCCTTCAGCGGCATGAGCAATCTCCTCATGCTCACCGGCTCGTTTTTCATGTTGCAAGTCTACGATCGGGTGCTGCCCGGGCGCAGCATACCGACGTTGATCGCCTTGATGGTTCTGGCTGCGGTGCTTTACCTGTTTCAGGGCGGGCTCGACCTCGTCAGGAACAGGATCAGCGCCCGGGTCGGCCGGTATTTCGATGAAAAGCTCGGCGTTCGCATATTCGACGCGCTCGTTCGCCTGCCCTTGAAGACCAGGGCCGATGGCGATGGCTTGCAGCCGGTGCGGGATCTTGATCAGGTCCGCAGCTTCCTGTCGAGCGGAGGGCCGACGGCGCTGTTCGATCTGCCCTGGATGCCGATTTATCTCGGCGTTTGTTTTCTGTTTCACTTTTGGATCGGAGTCACTGCGCTGGCCGGCGCGCTGGTGCTTGTCGGCATTACGATGCTCACGGAAACCCGGACGCGGGGGCCGGCCAAGGCGTCCTCGCGCCTCGCAGTCTCCCGAACGGCACTGGCGCTCGAGGGCCGACGAAATGCCGAGGTTCTGCAGGCCATGGGCATGCGGCAGCAGGCGGCGCTGCGTTGGCGGGATGTCAATGCGAAGTATCTCGCGGCCCATGAGCGGGCCAGCGATGTCGCAAACGGGCTCGGGGGCGCCTCCAAGATCTTCCGAGCGATCCTGCAATCGCTGGTTCTTGCCGTCGGCGCAGTCCTCGTCATCAACCAGGAATCGACGGCCGGAATCATCATCGCCGGATCGATCCTCACCGCGCGAGCCTTGGCGCCTGTCGAGATGGCCATTGCGAACTGGAAAGGATTCGTCGCTGCACGGCAATCGGGACAACGGCTCGATGCTTTGCTGAAGCTTCTGCCCGGCGAGGAGGAGCGGCTGGCATTGCCTCCTCCTGTTGAAACTCTCACCGTCGAGCATCTCTATGTTGGCGCGCCAAACTCAGAGAGGCCTACCGTCAATGAAGTCTCGTTCCAACTACGGAGCGGGCAGGCGGTTGGAATCATTGGGCCGAGCGGATCTGGCAAATCGACGCTGGCGCGTGCGCTGGTGGGGGTATGGCCCAGCATTCGAGGCCGGATACGGCTGGACAACGCCGCACTCGATCACTGGTCTTCTGACGCCCTCGGCAAGCATATCGGTTACCTGCCTCAGGACGTCGAATTGTTCGACGGCAGCATCGCGATGAACATTGCGCGTTTCGATCCGCAGGCGACAGCCGCCGCTGTTCTGGAGGCCGCGCATGCGGCGGGCGCGCACAATCTCATCCTTTCGCTTCCGGACGGCTACAGCACGAAGATTGGCGAGGGGGGATTGGCGCTGTCCGCCGGACAGCGGCAGCGTATCGGACTCGCGCGTGCCTTCTACGGCAAACCCTTCCTGGTCGTGCTCGATGAGCCTTCCTCCAATCTCGATGCCGAGGGCGAGGAGGCCCTGACCGAGGCGATCCTGAACGTGCGCCGTCGTGGTGGGATTGTCGTCGTTGTCGCGCATCGTCCGAAGGCGCTCGAGGGCGTTGATCATGTCTTGTGCCTCGGGGAAGGCAGGGTTCAGTCCTTCGGCAAGAGAGAGGAAGTCCTGAAGAAAGTGTTGCGAACTCCTGTACCGCTCAAGGTGGTCGCGGAAGCTCAAGGAGGCAGCCGATGAACGGCGAAGTGGCACCGGCGATGCAGTCCATCCAGCGTTACATGATCGTCGGTATGATCATGTTTGGTCTGGTGACATTTGGGATCGGTGGTTGGGCGACCACGAGCCAATTGTCGGGCGCCGTAATCGCCCAAGGGGTGGTCGTGGTGGATTCGAGCGTCAAGAAGGTTCAGCACGCCACTGGCGGGATCGTGGGGGAACTGCGCGTGCGCCAGGGGGATCGGGTCAATGCAGGCGACGTTTTGATTCGTCTCGACGAGACTCAGACGCTGGCGAATGCGACGATCGTCACGAACAGCATCGATGAGCTGCTCGCGCGACAGGCTCGCCTCGAGGCCGAGCGCGATGGTGCCGAGCAGGTCGTGTTTCCTAAGGTGCTGCTCGACCGGGCCAAGGAGAACAACTCCGAGGCGAGCCGAGCAATTACCGCGGAGCGGAAGCTGTTTGACCTGCGTCGCCAGGCGAGGAGCGGCCAAAAGGCACAGCTGCAGGAGAAAAGCGCGCAGCTGGAAAATGAGATCAAGGGCTATACGGGTCAGACTGAAGCCAAGCAGAAGGAGGTCGATTTTATTCGCCAGGAGTTGGAAGGCGTGCGCAGCCTTTGGCAAAAGAATCTGGTGCCGATCACGCGGCTCAATTCCCTTGAGCGCGATGCCGCCCGCCTCGAAGGCGAACGCAGCCAGCTGGCTGGCATGATTGCTCAATCAAAGGGCAAGATCTCCGAAATCGGACTCCAGATCATTCAGATCGATCAGGACCTGCGGACGGAGGTCGGCAAGGACCTGATCGACACGCGCTCGAAACTCTCCGAGCTGGGCGAGCGCAAAACTGCGGCGGTTGACCAGTTGAACCGAATCGATATCAGGGCTCCACAATCCGGACGTGTCCACGAGCTCAGCGTCCACACGGTCGGGGGGGTGATCTCTCCCGGCGAGCAGATCATGCTGATCGTACCTGATGCGGACTCGCTTGCGGTCGAGGTCAAGATCGCACCGAAGGATATCGACCAGGTCTATGTGGGGCAAACCGCGACAATGCGTTTCGCAGCGTTCAACCAGAAGACCACGCCCGAAATCGACGGAGAGGTCAGCATGGTCTCGGCAGATATCACTCAGGATCAACGCGCCGGCACGAGTTACTACACGGGCCGCGTCCTGCTGAAGCCGGAAGAGCTGGCGAAGCTCGGCTCGGCCAAGCTCCTGCCAGGCATGCCAGTGGAGGTCTTCATCAAGACGTCAGGTCGGACCGCGCTGTCCTACCTGCTCAAGCCGCTGCAGGATCAGGCGGGGCGGGCATTCAAGGAGCGCTGAGGCATTGCGGAAGATAGGAGCGCTCGGTTGCACGCAATCGGGGCCGATGCCTCCTATCCGTGGAGTCGGCGCTGGAGCCAGCCTCCGAAGGCACGGCCTGTCCGGATGCGTCCGCATTAGGCGGGCCCGGCCCACGAAAGCTCATCACGAGCCGAGACCAAATCTGCGGCCTGGTTTGAAGACCCAACCGCGGCGTTCCGGTGATGTCAGGTCGCCGCACGAGACTGAGCGGCGCGAACATGGTGAGGTCGCGCCAGCTCCAATCAAACGCAGTAGATCGCGCGATTTTCGACGGATCGATCGTGGCGGATGCCTGCTGCCCTTGAGCGAGACGACCGATTGCTCGACCGATCGTCCCCTCAGGACGTCCATTCGCTTGGCGTACAGGGTCATCGCCGCTATGCTGGCAAGTATTATGGTTTCAGCCCCCAGAATGACGAACAGCTCACCTGGCATTTTAAGTCATTCCTACCTGAGAAATGCCAGTTTGAACGTTTGTTTCGATGGAAAACTAAATTCGTAACCACGATTATACTTTAGATCAAGTTGCCGCGGCTCCGGATAGGCTAAGCGCGTTCCGTGTTGAAATTTAGAGGCGGAAGCTGACCGCCGCTCCCTCGGGCACGCCATGCGCCCCGAGCAGGACTATTGCGCTCCCGATCATGTCGGTTTAGTCGGGTTTACGTCGACGCCTGATTATCCAATAGGCCGCATAGGCAACGGCGGCGATCGATAGCCCCGCGCCCGCGACCGGTCCAGGGGCGCCCTGTGCTGTTCCCTGACCGACGTAGGTGTAGCTTTGGTCAGGAGGAAAGAACAGAGTAGCCGTGAAATAGACGCCCGCCGGCACCGCTGCGGCCATCGTGAGGAAAATCGCAAGGACCCACCCCGGTAACGTCATATCTATTCTCCTTCACTTTCGCAGTTAAATATAAATATTTTCGCGGTATTTAATAATCAAATTTAAATGGCGTCAATATAAATCTTAGATGGATGCTTGTAGATAATACGCGCGCGACGATTTGACGCCGATGCATCAAAGCCCCGATGTCCGAGCCGGAGGGTTGAGTGCCCAGGAGTCCGCTGTCAATCACGCGGGACGATCTTGAAGTTCAGTCCATGGGAGCCGTTCTGCATTGCAGCCCAAGCTCTCCGCCACGTCGATGACGGGGGTGATGTGTCGAACGAATCCAAGTTCGCGAAGAAATCTCGACCACAGATAATAAAACACCGTCCAAGCTATCGGTTGTTGTGTGTACACTTCGCCTCGAAACACGACGAACGAGCGATCGGTTCCTGTTGCCAGATGTCGAACGAGATTTCGGTTCGATCCGTCGGGAGTAAGCTTAGCGACCTGCAATTGACAGGACGCTCTGTTGGCTCGGATAATCAGAGTGCCAGTCGTAATTTCATTGGTCGCCACGACGCTGAAGTGATTTCGTTCGAGGAATCTAACAAGATCCTCCCTTAGCTGGCCTGGATTTTCAAATGGTATTGCAATCTTCCATCCAGTGGCCAGCAACAGGACGGCGGCGATAAACCACTTAAACCGGGCGGAGGAGATCACGCCTTACCCCCAGCATGCAGAAGCCGACCGTCAGGCCCAGAATGGTCGTGTTCGCGACCGCCCCTCCCCACCAACTGTGGAACAGGGCGTAGTGCCATTGGCTCAACCCCATAAAGCTTATACGAGTGACATTCACCGCTACGACGGAGAAGCAAGCCATCAAACACCAGAATAGATCGTAAGCAGATTTCTTGTGGCTGACTAACTGGCTCACAGTTACCCAGCAAAGAAACGCAAGCGATACGTTCGCGAGCGAGGAACAGCCTGGCAGAATGACCAGAACGCCGGAAGCGTCGGCAAATTCGACGACGTCGCCGTTGCGAGGGGTGCGCAATATCCAACCAACGAGTGCGGCGTCGATCCGCAAAATTAGCTCAGCAAAGAAATGAAAGAACAGCCGGCTCCAAAGCATGGGCACGGTAACGGCCAGAAGGATAAGAGCGCCGCGCCGCGACGAGGAGGCATCGGACGTTTTGATGACGTAGAGACTGAGCGCGGTTACAGCCAGCCAGCTGGCTGGACCTACCGGTAGAATGGCGAGCAGCACAAAGGCCGCTCCCAAGACGAGTTCTGAAGAGCGAATCCCAACCGTTCGGTCTTGAAGAACGAAGGAAACTCCAGCGGCACATGATATCCAAACGATTACACTGATCTCGAACGTGCCGAGAAGCGCATCTAGCCATCCAAGTCCATGGACCGATTGAATGACGCGGGATGCGAGGCCACTGGCGCAGCCTAGAGCAAATAGTCCCGCGAAGAATCCACCACGAGTCAGGTCCTTCACCAGCGGCGATGCGCAACTACCAAGTATCGGTTCATCCGAAGCAGTCATAATGCAGTGCCTTGTGTCGCTTCAATCTAGCCGTGAAGGGCTCCGACGCCAACCGGAGTGCCATTGAGAACCCATGAGGTCTCTCCAAGAGCTTTGCGCAAGCCGCCGTCCAGCTCGGTCCGGCACTTCGGTGCGTCAGTTCGACCAACCAGCCGCCAAGCGACTGTGGCGTGGGCGCGTTGGCTATTCAGGGCACTGCTGCACACGAGGCTGCACGCAACGGCATTGCCGCATAAGCCTTGCCGCCGCGACATCCGGACTACCCCACTGCCTTGAAGGTCGCGACCTGCATCACCCATGCCGCAGAGCCCTGGAGAGATGCTGTCGCACTGTAGCTACCCGTCGCGGTTACGAACCGGTCCTGGGCAATATCAAGGTCAGGCGTTGTAATGACACGCGTGGTAAAGCCGCTGCCTGCCGCAGTGAACCCACCCGTCGTCGTTCCGGCGCCAAAAATGAGCTCATGGGCGGTGGAGGTTGTAACGGTCCCGGTGCTGGCTGAACTGGTGGTGCCTGACGCCGAGGTGCCGACATCAAAGGGATTGGTGAGAGCGAGACCGCCGTACTCCAGAGCGCGAATGTCCACGTATTGAGTCGCGGTGTTGAAGGTCACTGTTACAGTGTTGGCGCCGGCGGCGGCTTGCTTGATATTCGGGGCATAGTAGATGGCCTGGCTGATACCGCTGCCTCGCGCTGTCGGGACGGCGAGCTGATAGACATTGCCGGCCGAGTCCGTGACGGACGTGATATTCGATGTCGTGTTATTCCATCCGATCACGAGGATGTTCGTATTCCCTGTCGTCTGCGCGTTCGTGTAGGCGACCGATACCTGGGTCTGGTTGGTTTGCGGGGTGGCGGAAGTCACCTGGACGAATGCTAACGGTGCCGGGGTCGTAACGGCATTATAAATCGCAGTATAGGTCGCACCGCCGACGGGGGCTGTGATGATGTGATCTTGAGTGCCGCTATCCGACCACGATACGAAGTTGTAGGTCGTGCTTCCGAGGGTCGCGTTGCGCGCTTCGATCTCATGATTGAAGCCGATCAACGTGTCATAGGTAAACGGCGTCGTGCGCGCGATGCCGTCCAGATACAGTGTTAATCCGGCAGGCGACGTGTTGAAATTGAGATTGACCTTATCGGGGAAGATCGTGACGGATTGGCTCGACTGCAGCCCGCTGGAATCGGTCACGGTCAGCGTTATTCGATACCGCGTGAATCCGCTGAAATCGTGCCCGGAGGTCGGGATCGTGAACGTGCCGCTGGTCACGCCGATGATAGGAATACCCGGATGAACATGACCTTCGTGGAGGAAGTCGATATTCCAGGTATAGGCACTTGCGGGGAGTGTACCATCTTCGGCATCCGTCGCGGTGCCGCTGAATGTGATCACGTCGCCGGCCCTGAAGGTCGCGCCATCGGTTGGCGCAAGAAGGCTGACAACGGGACTATTGCCGACGCTGATTGCGATCGGAGTCGACAGCGTGGAATTGACTCCGTCGGAGACCGTCAGCCGCGCCTGATACGGACCGGAGACCGTATATGTGTGCGACGGGTTGGCCGCGGTCGAAGTCGCGCCGTCACCGAAGTTCCACGAATAGCTGAGAGGCTTTCCTTCCGGATCAGATGAACCGTTGCTGGAGAAGTTGACGGTGAGCGGGCTGGGCCCTTTCGTTGGTGATGCCGAAGCCGTCGCTACCGGAGGCAGATCCGATTGAATGAATTCGATGCGGCGGATTTTGCTCACGCCGAATGTGCCGCTGATATCGGAATAGCCGAGGTCGACATAGTAAAGCGCACCATCGGGGCCTTCGGTCAAGTAGACAATGTCGCCGTAGGGGCCATCTACCGAGCCGTCGGCTGGCTCGAAGTTGAAGACGCCGGTGACGTTTCCGTTGGCATCGAAGGTGAGGCGCTTGATCCAGTTCTGAGTGTAATCCGCGAAAAAGAAGCTGCCCTGATAGCTGCTTGGGAATTGTGTGCCGTGATAGACAAATCCAGCGACGACTGCGGCGTCGCGTCCATTGTGCGGGTAGTAGTAAGCTGGTGCAGTGTAGGCGGGATTCCCGTTCGGAGTTTCTACGTTCGGCCAGCCGTAATTGGCACCCTTCGCTCCGATGTCGAGTTCCTCGATTGCGGTTGAATAGGCGTTTCCGCCGACATCGCCAATGATCAGCCGCCCCGTGGGCGCGTCGTAGTAGGCGCGGAAGGGATTCCGCAGACCAAGCGCCCATACCGCATCGTAGTTCGGTCCGCTGCCATCATAGAACGGATTATCGGTGGGAACGGTGCCGTCCATGTTATATCGCAGGATCTTGCCGCGCGGCTTCGTGAGGTCCTGCGATTCGCCGGCCTGAAAATGCTCCCCGGTCGTGAGCAGGATCTTGCCGTCGTTGCTGAAGTTGATAGCTCCACCGTGGTGTTCGGCATTGGCAATTTCCGTATCCTGATAGATGACGAACTCACTGCCGGGAACGGTGCCCGTCAGCGCTGCGTTCGCTGTGAAGCGCGAGAAGCGATCCACGTTCGGTGTGCCCAGCGTGTAGAAAATGTAATAGTAATGATTGGTGTTGAAGTTGGGATCGAGTGCAATGTCATAGATGCCTTGCTGTACGCCCGCCGAGCCGATGTTGGTGAGTTGCAGGAAGGGCGTTGGATCTGGCGTGGTATAGGGCGGCGGCAATATCTTCACTGTGCCCGCAAGTTCCACCACCAGCATGCGGCCGTCGGGCAGGAATTTGATCGCGGTAGGTAGATTGAATCCCGTCGCCAGGATTTCGTTCTGGAAAAAGCTGCTGTTAGCGACGTTGACGGTTATCGGTGCTGACAACGTCGCATGTCCGTCTATGTCGGTCGCCATCGCAGCAATAGTGTGCGCGCCGTTGCTTGCCGTCCGCGTGTCCCATACAAGAGCGTATGGATCGGTCGCATCGGGGGAGCCGGTGGCCACATTGTCGATATAGAACTGCACATTGGCGATGCCGGTGTCGTCGGTTGCATCTGCAGTCACATTGACGATGCCGCTAACTTGCGCCCCATTGATTGGGGAATCTATCAAGACCTGCGGTGATCCGGTCGTCGGGTTACCGACGGGCGTCGTCATGTCCGATTGCACTTGGGCCAATGTCAGCGCGCGGTTGTAGATCCGCAGATCGTCGAGCGCTCCCTTGTAGAATTGCGCGGTCGAGGCATCCGCTCCGATGCGCATGGGATTTCCGCGCGCCGTGATCGTTGCCGACAGCGCCTGCGTGTTGACGAGGGTTCCGTTGACGTAGGTCTTGACCTGCGCACCATCGAAGGTGATGGCGAGGTGGGACCACTGGTTGAATGGCAAAGTGGTTCCTCCGGCGGCGACGAGCGCGCCGCTGGACGTCCCAATATAGAAATCGGTCTGATTGCCGCCGCGCAGTTCGAGTCCATATTGGTAGTAAGGCGACGACATAGTCGTATTCCAGAACTTCCCGATCACAACGGAGTCGCCGCTCGCGAGTGCCTGGGGATTGATCCACATCGACAGTGTAAGGGCATTACCGGAGATGTTCGTCGAAGCAGAGTTTGGAATGGAAATGAAGTCGTTGACTCCGTCAAAGCTCGCGGCGCGGCCGTTCTTGCCGGCTATCCAAGCAACGCCGTTGTTGAGTGTCGCTAGGTTCGACTGCCCTGAGGAGTCGCCCGCAGTCGTTCCGGATCCTTCATCGAACGAATAGGCAGCAACCAAACCCGGTGTTTGAGTGTTCGATACCGTGATGCTGACGGGTAGCGAAACGCCGGTGTTTCCGGAGTTATCCCGTGCGCGCGCCGTGATCGTGTGGACGCCATTGGCAAGCGTCGACGAGTCCCAGCTGATGCTGTAGGGCGACGTCGTGTCTTCCCCTCCGCCGACCGCGACATTGTCCACCAGGAAGGTCACGCCAGCCACTCCGACATTATCGGATGCATTGGCACTGATTGTAATCGTACCAGAGACGGTCGCAGATCCCGTCGGCGCGGTGATCGTGGCGGTGGGCAATGTCGTGTCGGGCGTCAGCGTCGTGGCACTGGCCGGCGCGGATTGTCCGGAGAGGTTCGATGCCGCGTCCCTCGCCCGCACGGTATAAGTGTAGGATGTGCCTGGCGACAGGCCGGTATCGCTGAACGTGGTCGTTGTCGGGGTACCAACTTGCGCACCATTGCGGAAGACCTGATAGCCGGTGACCGCAACGTTGTCGGTCGAGGCGTTCCACGAAAGATTGATCTGCGTTGTCGAAGCCGCGGTCGCCACCAGGCCTGTAGGAGTAGATGGCGGCGTAGCGTCCTGGCTGGCAGACGTCGTGAATGTGGCGTTTGAGCCGATCCTTTCGTTTCCGGCAGCGTCGATCGAACGGACGCGGTAATTGTAAGTAGTGTTGGGAGCAAGGCCGGTTAGCGCAACGCTGTGTGCCGTCACCAGGGCCGTATCTAGCGTCGTCGACGATCCGTAACCGGTCGTCAGCCCATACTCGACCCGCGAAGTCGCAGCTTCATTGGTCGTCCATGTGACTCGTGCGGTGCTGCCGGTAATATTCGTTGCCGTCTGCCCGGAGATCGTTGGTGCGGTTGTGTCGAGCACGATGGTATCTGTTGCCGCCGCGGACCAGTTGCCAGCGGCGTCCATGAACTGGACATAGACCGTCTTGGTGCCTCCCGTTGCGTTCGACAACGTCCAAGCCTTAGTCGGGGCGAAAGCTTCCGCCGTCGAATACGAACTCCCGCTGTTCGAGAAGCGCATCTGCTTGACGGAAGTCACTGCATCGGTCGCAGTGAGCGTAAGCGTGACTGAGGTGCTGTTGGTTGCCGCGGCGCCGCCGTTGATTGTCGCCGTACCGGTCGGCGCTTGATTATCGACCGTAACGTTGACCGGCGTCGAAGTGGTTATGTTGTTGGCAGCATCGCGTGCCTGCGCGGTCAGCGCATGCGAGCCGTTCGATGCCGTGGTCGTGGTCCATGAGACGCCGTACGGCGAGGTGGTATCCTCCGTACCGACCAGGGTGTTGCCATCGAGCAAAAACTTGACTCCGGCAACGCCGATGTTGTCCGACGCGCTCGCTGCGAGACTCACGGTGCCGGATACGATCGAGGCGGGAGGCGTGAAGGACACGGTCGGGGCAATCGTGTCTGCCGTTCCGGCGAGGGGAGTTGCCATATCGGTTTGGATCTGATCGGGGGTGAGCGCATGATTGGCGATGCGCACGTCATCGATAAGGCCAGGAAACTCGAATCCTGCACGGCCCGGCCGACTTCCGATATTCACGTTGGCCGTTGAATTCTGCTGGGAACTCGTGACCGTGCCGATCAACTGTCCGTTGTCGAGGACGCCATTGAGATAGACGTTCAAAGTTTGGCCAGCGGCGTCATAGACGCCGGCGACGTGATACCAAGTGTTGGGCTGCAACGCCGTCGCGCCGTAGCGGAACATCTGTCCGCCCGAGCTGTTGGTGAGCTTGAATCCGATCGTGCGAGGTCCAGTGTCCGCGGTGATGTCAAGCTGGTATCCGGATTCGCCCCAGGTTCGCTTGGATACAACGGGCGCATCGTCAGCGGGGAACGAGCGGACGTAAACCCACGCACTGAGAGTCATGCTGCCAGTCAGTTGCAGCGCAGTCGGATTCCCGAGATCGACGAAGTCGTTCACGCCGTCGAGTGCGACCGCATTGCCGTATCTTCCGGCTGTGAAGGTCGCACCGTTCGTGAGCGTGCCGACGATGCCGTGACCGGATGCATCTGCCGTTGTGGTGCCCGAGACCTCGTTGAAGGCGTAGCCTGCGGTGATGCCAAGAGGATCCGCGGCGAGCAGCATGCGCGGCTCGAGCGTCTCGATGATCAGCGGCGAATGACTAGCATCGCGTTTGCCATCGACGATCGTCTTGCGATCGCTCCTCGCGCTGCCGTGAATGCTCCGTCGCGCCAGATGGCCGAAAAAGCCCCAGGAACCCGACATCGTTGTCTCCGAATACCACAACCCGAAATCGTGCTAGATCATTTAATGTCTATTTAATGTCCATTTAAATAGTACCATAATGCACCGCCTTCGCTAGAGATTTATAAACTTTTTACATAAATAAAATAATATTTACGTGTGCTTCGGGTGGATGCGGGGACCATCATTCAGTCCCGGCGAAGCTGAGAATTCTGTTGAAACGAAGATCTTCGGCGAGGGCGGTCCGTCTGGCTCGCCCGTGAAGACGCTCGGCCGCGTGTTGGCCATAGCTGCGTAATACGCGTCCTAATGCTCCTTGAATTGGCTGCGTTCGTTTCGATCGTTTGCCTAATAACCGAAGAAGCTTCGGATTCATAAAGCGTCTGAAAAGCTCATCATCGAGCGCGACAATCGTTTCGTAGCTACCGGGGTCACCCTGGCGGCCAGCGCGCCCAAAGAGTTGGCGGTCGATGCGGCGGGACTCGTGATATTCGGTTAGGATGACATGCAAGCCGCCTCGGGTCCGGACCGCAGGATGTAGTTGTATGTCGGTGCCCCGGCCCGCCATGTTGGTAGCGACGGTAATGCGGCCCGGTTGACCCGCGCCCGCAATGATCTCGGCCTCGGCGTGGTCCTGTCGCGCGTTAAGAACCACGGATTCGAGTCCCGATCTGCTAAGCAACAGCGAAATTTGCTCAGAGGCGTCAACCGAGCGGGTCCCGACGAGCACGGCGCGACCTTTGCGAACGATATCGTGAACTGAATCGACCACGGCGTCCCATTTGAGGTTGGCCGTCGGAAACAAGCGTGTGCCGGCGTTCGCTCGTCGCAATGGCCGGTTTGTTGGAATCCTTACAACGCGGAGGCCATAGACGCCGTATAGTTCCCCTGCCGGCTCGGTCGCCGTCCCGGACATGCCGCAAAGATGCATGTAGCGCCGAAAGAAGCGTTGATAGGTTATTTGCGCAAGGGTGGTGCGTCGCTCCGTGATGGTGCAATGTTCCTTGGCTTCGATGAGCTGGTGAATGCCGCCTTCCCACGACCGGTCCGGCATGATGCGCCCGGTATACTCGTCGACGATCTGCACCTTGCCATCCGCGACGATATACTGGACGTCGCGTCGGTAGAGATGAAGTGCGGCAAGCGCATGCTGCGCGAGTTCTTCGCGCGCGCGCCGGATTGCCCATAGTCCTGGTAGTCCTGCAGCGAGCTGCGCGACCCGGCTCTCGCCGCGGGTGGTAAGCCGCACCGACTTCTCGTTTGCGCGCACATGAAAGTCGTCCCCGGACACCAGGCATCGAGCGAAATCTAGTGCGGTCTCGTGCAGGCCCCCGGCGTTCTCGGGCCCTTCTTGCGTTCCGGAGAGGATCAATGGCACACGGGCCTCATCGATCAGGACGCTGTCAGCCTCGTCTACGATCGCGAAATGCAGACCACGCAAAAGTGGTGATTGATGGTGGCTAGCAAGTCTGCTGTTGAATATTGTGTCGAGAGAAAGCCGAGAACGGGCACGGCGGGGGCCGAGCGCGAGCCGATCGCGGAGATAGTCGAACACAAGCTCCTTGTTGGTACAATAGGTGACGTCACTTGCGTAGGCTCTTTGCCGCTCCTGCTGCGACTGCCCGTGCTCGACGAGCCCGACCGTGAGATCGAGCGCATTGTAGATGGGTGCGAGCTGTTCGGCGTCGCGGCGCGCGAGATAGTCGTTGACCGTGATGATATGAACCGGACGGCCCATGAGTGCGGCGGTGATCGCCGGCAGCAGCGCCGTCAAGGTCTTGCCTTCACCGGTTTCCATTTCGGCGACCGCGCCTCCCATCATGGCAGCGCCGCCGAGCAATTGTACCGGAAAGAGACGCATCCCGACGTGACGACGCGCCGCCTCGCGCGCAAGCGCAAACGAACGCGCCATTTGATGCGAGTAGAGGGGAGTTGACAGCAATGATGCGCGCAGCTCCTCCGCAGTTTCGCGCAAACGCTGGTTCGTCAGAACAGCGAACTGCGGTTCCAGATCGCCGACCAACCGGGCAAAACGGACGAGGCGGTCACGCGCGATGGCCGGCTGCAGGAGGGGCAAGAGCCGGCCCCAAGCGTCGAGCAGGGCAGCATCGAGTCCAATCTCTCGGCGAGCGGCTTTCTCTGCATAGGGTGCGTCCACCGCCACCGAGGCCAGGCCGACGAAGTTTCGGTTGCGCTTGAGCATACGGATGCCCTTAGACCTGCAGCTGGGACAGCAGTAATTGTCGTAGACGGCGCCAGATCTGCTGGCCCGGCGGCTCCCAGTTGAAGTTGAAGCGGACGTAGGCGCGACCGCCGAATGCGGTGGCCGCCCGTGCATTTTCGGGCAGTACAAGATCAATTTGGAAGACGCGTTGCAGCGTCTTTACGCCTTCGGGATCGCCTGGATCGACGGCGAAAGCGCCGCCGCCGGCGCCCCCCAAAGCCCTGCTGGGAAGGACGTCACGGCCTGCCGGTATTTCGCGAATGGACTCAACGGTCACCGTCTCATCAGCGCGCTCTGCGAGTTTAACTTCGGCGCTCTGCAGCCGATGGCGAACGAGGTCGATGTCGTCCTGACGGATTGTTGCACGCACGATGCGTGAACCGGGAGCAAGTACGTAGCCGATCTGTTGCCCCTCGCGCAGGAAGCGTCCCGGCAGATCCTCTGGTTTCATAACGGCAAAGGTGCCCTCGCTGCGGCTGCGCACGATGAGGCGCGCGGCGCGATCGGTCACGCTCGCGAGCTCGGCGCGTACCTGCCCCAGTTCCGTCGTAGTGATCTCCGCGCTCGCGCGGTCAGTAAAGCGCTCGATCGCAAGCCTCGCCTCGAGTTCGGCGACGCGTGCGCGGAGAATTGCGAGTTCGCTCTTGAGTGTTGAGTCTTCGCTTTCGACCAGCGCTTCTCCGGCTGTGACGCTCATGCCCGGATGGACCAGAAGCGCGCGCGCGAAGCCGTCGGTTCTCGCGCGCACGATTGCATTCTCCGGCAACCAGACGACGCCTTCTGTCGTGGTGTAAGAAGGGACCGGAACTAGGAAAAGCATCAACCCGGTGGCCAGAATCATGCCGAAGGTCGCCGCCACGACGCGGCCGCGATTGCGATGAAGGCTCGGGCTCGCTAGCACGAACCACAGGGCCTTGCCGATCGGCAGCGCAACACCTGTTAGCAGGCTCCAGACCGCGATCGAGACGCCGAGGGCGAGATACTGCGAGGCGAGGAACATAGCGATCGCGAGCATCACGACCTGCCGGTAAAGGAAAGCAGTCGGTGCGTATAAAAGGAGCCAGACTCGCTCGCCAGCCGTGGCTACGAAATCCTTAGATCCATCCGCTCGAAACGCGTAGCGATTGACAATGTAGCTCCAGTACCGGGTAGCACGCTGCGCCAGGTTCGGGATTTCCAGCAGATCCGCGAGAATGTAGTAGCCGTCATATCGCAGGAGTGGATTGCCGTTGTATACCACGGTCGAGACACCAGCCACGGCCAGTGCGTCGAATGCGAGCGCGCGGACAAGTCCAGCCTCAACGGTAAGCCATACGTAAAGCGCGAGCGCAGCGAAGAACACTTCGACAATCATTCCGGCCGCGCCGACAAGAGCGCGCCTCCACTTGCTGCGGAATGCCGATGCGGCAGAGGCGTCGACATAGGGCAACGGGGCGAACACCAGGATCATGACTCCGAATTCGGGTACTGTTCCCCCGAACGCCGTGACCGCAAATCCGTGCCCAAATTCATGCAAGGTCTTGAGCAGGAGATACACCAGCGCGAGCGACAGAAGGTTGTCGGTGGCTAGGATTCGGTCGGAGGCGTCGGCTGTTAATTCCTGCCAGTGTTGTGCCGCGAACAGAGGCGCCGGCAACACCACCAGTAGCCACAGCAAGGCACCCGGCAACCCGAATAACCATTCTGCAAGCGGCCGGGTATGCTCGAAAAACCTGACCGGATGCCAGAGCGGAATCCGCAGGGCCAGCGGGTAGATCACGTTGCCGAGCCACCTGGAGCGTTTAGCTTTCGCGGCACGTGCGACCAGCGCACTTGCATCCGGAGTCACTTCGGTTTGTAACAGGTCAAAAGCGCTGAGTTCGGCCAACAATTGGGTGGCGTCGCTCTGGCTCGGCGCCTCCTCCGCAAGAGCGGATCCGACCTCGTGCCAGATTTGGTCAACCGTTCGCACGCCGTCCATCGCAGCCACGATCATGTAGCCGGCGGGCGACAAGCGGTGCATGCGGCCGGTCGCGTGATCCTGCACGACGTACCAAATGCAGCCCCGATACCGATGTCGGTGCACCGAGGTGTGGTCGCGAAGCTTCGGCCTGCGTTGCGCGACGCGATACCAGGACGAGCTTAGAAACGGGGCTGCGGTCATATTGCCCCTCTCACGGCAGGTACTTCCACGCGGCAAGTCGCAGCCAATCGATGATAGGATGCAGCCAGATCCACGCAATCGGGCGTCGTCCGGAATTGATCTTTGCAACGCCTTCCATCCCGGGGCGCAATGCAAGGCCCGCTTCCGAGAGGCGAGCCTCAATCCGAAAAGCGTTACGCCCTTCCTCGGCGAGCGTAACCGGCGTGATCTTGTTCAGGGTCATCGGCACCGGTTCGCCGGGCCTGCCTGCGAGTGCAACGGTGCCGCTCTGCCCGACCGCCACGAAGCGAACGTCACGTTCGTCGACCTGAACGATCAAACGATAGGAATTGAGCGGCGCCACCTCGAACAGCGTTTTTCCCTTCTCGACTGGAGAACCGAGCATCTGGCTGAGGTCGCCCGAGACGACGACACCGTCGAATGGAGCGAGGATCCGGGTGCGCGCGAGCTTCTCTTCCGCGAGTGCCAACTGCGCCTCCGCCTGCCGGATCTGCGGTTCCAGTACCACGAGGCCGTTGCGATTGTGCTTGGCGAGCGCCTCGCGATCGCGTTGAAGCAGCTTGTCGAGTTCGGCGCGCCACTTCAACCGATCGAGAACGAGATCCCGGTCGTCAAGCTGGGCGAGAAGGTCGCCCTGCCGCACCGTGTCGCCAGCTCGTGCCGGGGCCGCTCGAACAAATCCGTCGAACGGAGCCACAGCTGCGCGCTGCACTTCGGCCTCAAGCACCGATTTCGCGGTGACGCGGTGCTCGCCTTTCGCAAAGACCAAGGTTAGCGCAAGCACTATGACGCTGCCGACGCAGAGCTTGAGGGTCGGCCGCCGTGGGCCGAACAGTGCCGCGCATCCGTCGCCGATACCGTCAACCACACGTCCGCCCAAGAGCCGGTTCGCCCGCAGTTGCAAAGCGATCTGAGGTCCCAACAGCGTCGCGATCCCCTCTACCAACTTCAGCGTGTCGTCCGTAAAGGGGTCGGCGCGGTGACGTTCGAAAGTGAGAGCGCCGGCCGGTTCTCCATGGGGGCCGGCCAGTATAGCTGACATCGTCGACGAGCCGGACGCCTTTGCTTCCTCCGCCAGTGCCCGATGGGCGATGGCCACGACGCGTCCCATCGTCGGTAATGGCGGATAAACGACGCATCCACGCTGCTCGATCGCCTCTTCCATTGCGCTCTCGATCGCATTGACGAGGCGGCTCTCGCGTTTGAAGCTAGCCGAGAACGAAATCGCGCGCAGGCAGATTGTGCCATTCCGACCGACAATACCTAGCGATACGCGCTCGCACCGCAGGCGGGTTGTCAGCTCATTGACCACCGCGATTGCCATACCGCTCAGCCGCGGCTGCGCGTTCACTGTGACCAGGAGGTCGAGGCACGATACCGCTCGCGTTACGTCAGACGAGAGATCCTTAGTGTGCCTGGCCCAAGGCAATGCCTCGAGCCAGCCCGCACCCCAGCGCAATTGCTCCGCGACGATCGCCGGGGTGACCAGGGGCTTGGCGGCCGTCGTCGTCAATGCGATGGCTACAGCCGCAATCGGCTCGTTCGTAGTGCCGAGCGGCAGGGCGACTATCAGGGCCACAGGTTGCGCGGGCCTGGAATCAGGACCGACGCGACCCGGAGCAATGACCAAGCGGCGTTCCGCGTAGGCGGTTTCGGCCAGGCGCATGAGATCGCTGGCATCCACATCCCGAGGCGGCCACGTTACCGATAGTAACGGAGCAGTTGAATCCACCCGCCGCAGCAGCAACAGACCCGCTGACACGCCGGCAATACGGCTGCATTGCAGCGCCAACCAGGCCGAAACAAATGTCGCTTCGTTTCCCGCGTTCAGCAATCCTTGCCAGTGCGGCGATGTCGTCGCATCTGCGGGCACCTGCCGCAATTGCGGGGCGGGGCCGCCGCTTGCGCTCAAGTCGGGTTCAGACATGTGTTGTCCACAAGAGCGCCGACCAATGACTTTGGTGGTGTTGTCGGAGGGTGGCAGTCATCTTGTGCCAATCCATCGGCTATATTATTTTTTGAATATGCCATTTTAAGTTAATTAAATCCAATTAATATTATGTACAAATAGGGCAGAAGCGGAATTAGATGGGAACTCGCATGATGCGTCTGATTGAGGGAATTGCCCGCAGAGCTCAGCGGATGAATTACGTCGTTTTGTGCTTGTACCTACCGGTGGGGATCTTGCTTGCCGGTTCCGGTGCAAAGGCAGAGACCCCAGAAATCTCGACGGGGGAGCGAGAATTCAATTGCGTGATCGAGCCGCAACAAACCGTCAAGCTGGCGAGCCCCACAGTCGGCATGATCGCGCGCCTCGATGTTGATCGCGGCGATATCGTTCGGGAGGGCCAGATCATTGGCAAGATCGAAGATGGAGTCGAGGCCGCAACGCTGGCGCTCGCGCGGGCCCGCGCAACCAATGATGCTCCCGTGAAGTCGGCCGAAGCCCGCGCGCAGTTCCTGCGTCAAAAACATGAGCGTTTAAAGGAGCTTCATACAAGGTCCGTCAGTCCACTCGCTTCACTCCAGGAAGCCGAAGCGGAGGTGCAGGTTGCCGAGCAGCAACTCAAGGAGGCGCAACTCAACAGGGAGCTTGCTCGCTTGGAAGTCGCGCACGCCGAAGAGGTTGTGAATCAACGCGCGCTGCGCAGTCCGATCGACGGCGTGGTGGTCGAGCGGCTTCTCGTTCCGGGTGAATATCGAAATGACCAGAGCCCAGTCCTCACCCTCGCACAGATTGATCCGCTGAGGGTCGAAGTGTTCGTGCCCACCGCATATTTTGGTCAGATCCGTGCCGGCAGCAGAGCCAAGGTGCGACCGGAGCTGCCCATCGGGGGCGTCCATATTGCCTCTGTCACCGTTGTCGACCGCGTCCTCGACGCCGCCAGCGGAACGTTCGGGGTGCGTCTGGCCTTGCCAAACCCGCGTTTGGCGCTGCCTGGGGGAATTCGCTGCAAAGTCGGATTCGTGTTGGAGGGCGGCAATCCGGCTCTGATAGCTGGTGACGCGCCATCATCCTTTCAAAAATAGAGTGCGTCGATCATCGCCAGAGCCTGAGCGGTTGATTCTGGTGAGGCCGAAGTGCGGTTTACTAAGTCTCTGCAAGAAAAGGTTCACTTGTATTAATTTAATCGCGCCATTTATTGAATTTGATATTTAATATGACGCTGAGTTCTGTCGGAGACATCGAGTTCGTCGGCGAGATCGAATGCGATGGCAAGCCCATCGTGGTCGGGGCAGGGCCCATTTGGGCACGCGTCCTGTAGAATCCCTCTTGAGACAATCCACGCGCTCCCGATCTACTCGGACGCCCTCGAACGCGAGATCCGATTGGAGCGGCACTTGATTCTGGAACGGCTTGCCCCGCCCTCCGCGCACAGATTTCCCGCTGCGAGCGCATTACCCACTGATCAAGGGACCGCCGGTAGATTGCCGGAGGCGATCGAAAAGGCGCAGCCGTCATGATCGGTGTCGGGCGACGTGGAAAATTGACCCCCTGACGACACGAGGAATTGACCCCCTCGCGACACGGTCAGAACGGGGGTTTTATGCAGCGACTCAGTTCAGG
>NZ_JADPKL010000047.1:0-650 GCF_023073935.1 Bradyrhizobium sp. 147
GCGAACATCGCCGGCGACATGCGCATCACTCCGTCCGCGATCGTTGGCCAAACGAACTTGCAACCTTCGAGGCGTTTGTGCACCAACACCAGACCCGTTCGATCCCAGACCAAAATCTTGATCCGGTCCGCTCGTTTCGATCGGAACACGAAGGCTGCGCCGCTGAACGGATCGAGACGAAGCATCTCCTGTACCTTCGCCGCAAGCCCGTCGTGGCCACAGCGGAAGTCGATCGGCCGCGTGGCAACGTAAATCTTCAGATCAGCACCGGCCGCGATCATCGTGACGCTCGCACCGCACGGATCACCCGGGATAGCTGCTCAGCATCTATGGCTGTGTCAGTCCGCAGCACGACATCGCCGATCGCAATCTCAAGCTTGACCGCCGGAGCCTGACGCTCCTCCAACGCATCTTCCACAACCAGCGGCGCAAACGTTGGTGGAGACGCCTCGCACGGCGGCAACATACCTCGCTGTCGAAGCCGCCGTCGCCAATCGTAGACCTGCCAGCGCGTCACTCCGTGCTTGCGCGCTACCTCGGATACCTGGGCGCCGGGCAACAGACTCTCCGCGGCGATCCGAGCTCTCTCAGCTTCCGACCGCACACGACGTCCTGACGGCCCTTCAAGAATCTCCAGCCGGCTCACCGAC
>NZ_JADPKL010000074.1:0-44867 GCF_023073935.1 Bradyrhizobium sp. 147
GGTTCATCTCCATCAGGGCCTTCTGCATATGCTGGATATGGGCAGCGGCATATTCCACCAACCGCTCCCGCTGGCGCAAATAGGCGCGCAGGGTTGCAATCTCGGCATCAGGTCGGAAGCTGCCGCGTAACAGGCCATAGGAATGAAGCTGGCGCAACCATGCGGCATCGCTGACATCGCTTTTGCGCCCGGGCACGTTCTTTGCGTAGCGAGCATTGACCAGAATGACCTCAAACCCGCGCTGCTCCAGGATCTCGTAAACCGGGATCCAATAGACCCCGGTGGATTCCATCGCGACACTCGTCACGCCGTAGGCCTTAAACCAGTCTGCCAGATGATGCAGGTCTTCTGTGAATGTGCCGAACGTGCGCACTGGCATATCAGTGCAGGCTGGGTTCACCGCAGCCATGTGCATCTTTGATCCGATGTCGATGGCGGCCGCGCCGACATTGACCGGCTTCAGCTCCGGGCGGTCACCAGTCGTCCTCTTGGGCATAAGCGGGTCCTCCATTTAATGATGGGCAGGAGGGTCTGGGTTATGCCAATCGTCATCTTCCTAATCGGGATCGCCGCCGGAGCAGCGTCACCACTCCCAAGTCCGCATGCACCCATGGACCACGTTTTTTAACGGGGATTCTGCCTCCAATAAGCTGACGGCCGCTACCCTCCTAGCCAAGAAGATAGCACAAGGCTGTTTCTACCCCGCGCAGGCGCGCCACAACGCTGGACAGTTTTTTAGGATATCCCGCTCGGCCTTCAACCTGGCGACCTCACGGCGCAACCGCTCGATCTCCTGCTGCTCCGGCTTCATCTGCCCGTGACATTGGAAAAGGTAGAGGCGGGCGAAGCGACGGCGAGCGAAGCCAGGCACGTCATTTCCGAGCTCCTCAAAGAGGGATCTGAGAAAAGCCTGGAGCGCCTCTACGCCACTCTGGGAGCGTGGGTTTGGAACACCCTGGAGAGCCGGCGGCGTGACCAAGAGCTACGAGAATGGTTCGATATCCTGCGACGGATAAGCGCAACGCTTGGCGCGCGGAATACTCCCTATGCGGAGCGCTTCAGAGCATTCTACGACCTTCTACATATGTCGATAAACTCGTCCAAGCTCGCACGTCCAAGCAAGGTCCTGCATCGTCAGCACGTAGTGCCAATACTTCGATTGCTCCGCGACACGCCGTCCCGACAGATGGAGAAGGCGGCGATCGCCAAGAGACTACATCTGCGAGATGCCAATCTCAGCAGGATTCTTCGTTTGATGACTAATGCGCGGTTCGTCGAACGAACAACCCAGGGCAAATTTGCCCTTTTCGCCCTGACTCGTGGCGGCCTGCTCGAGCTCGAAAGGCGCGAAAAGCGCGAAACGAAGAACCGCGACGGGTTACCCGCGCAGGTGAGAGAGACATTCGCGCGAGTTGGAGCCGCTCATCCTCAGCACGTTGTTGCAGAGGCGGATGTTCTTCGGGATTTCTTCAATTTGGCGATACACGGCTCGGTGCACACTCATGATTCCGCGGGGCTACGGAACGCGAGTGCTGTAGGCATTCGTCGCGCGATTGAAGATTATTTGCTCCATCTTCACGGACCAACACCTTCAGCTCCCGGATATTTGAAGGCTCCGACAAAAAATTCACATCGAGGGTTTTCAGTCAGGGTTGCGCAGGCAAAAAAGGCCGAGGCTCATGGCTTCTAGGCGGTGAGCAATCCGAAACCTGCCTCATTCCCCGTGGGGATACTGCATCCATACGGCGAGGAGAGCGAACATGTCGACTGAAGATGATCTTGGTGATTTGAGCCCAGATGAGCCGCAAAGCGCCCCCGATGCCGTCATGCTATACGGAAGCGCCCTCGTCGACCGGCTCACCTACATATCATCAACCTTCAGTTCGCTGGTCATGAGTGTAGGCAGAGCGCGTGATAATCGCGATGTCCTCGTTCCATTCGTCGAGGTGAAGTTCGAGGGCCCCACCGGCCAGGACGACCCTGTTTCGAAGAGTTTCTTCTCGGAGCTCGTGCCCCTCGAAAATATAGCCTTCGTTCTCGAGGACATATCGAACGATCTCACGACTGTTTGCCAACACTTCAGCGCCGTGGCTGCCGGCCCAGTGAAACCTGACTTCAAGCGACTTGGTGAAACGCAAAGGCTCTTGACCGAAGCCAAGGGCAACCTGGAAAAGTGCCTGGCCGATTTGGAAAAAATCGGCTGAGAGCGCTTTGAGTTTTAAAGTGAAGGCTACCGCCAGCGAAGAGATTTACCGCCCGTTTGATCCGGTGGCATTGCTGGCACAGATGCGGGACGCTCAAAATGAGCTGGGCAAGCGCGTTGATCAGCGGGCTTCGAAAGCCAGCGATGACTATCGCGCCGGTGCGCAAAGCGTCGTGGCGCCCTTGCCCGAGAGCTCGGCGATGGCTGGAAAGTGGGTAAGCAGCTGGGCATTCGTCGGGCAGCTATGTGCCATCGATGCTCGACCCCTACAACCCATCATCGAGGAATGGCTCGCCGCGGCTCCGCACTTGTCTGCGGTCGGGCCGGACTTTGAGATTTGCGATAAATACAATGCGGGTACGAGCGGTGTGACAAGGCATCAGCGCACTGCTCGTGAACGGCTAGACCATAGCACGCGCAGCGGAGATCACATGATTTGTAAATGGAGCCTGCTCGGCAAGACCAGATGTGCGAACCTGCGCCGTCAATCTTGAGCAGTGACGCGGATGAACTTTTCATAGCATCTTCGCCTGGCTGGGGGGTTTTGGATGCGTCGCCTTGACCGCAGCCATAGCGGCCACCAATCATTCGCCGACGGCTTCTTAACAAACGACGAAGAAGAGGTTCAATTCAGCACCTGATGCGGTAACCTACTGGCTTGCAGGCAGCCAATTGCCTGATCTCGAGCCAATCGTCGCTGCGGATCAGTCGCGCGGTGGCTCGCCTTTTCGCGCACATGTCGTCAATCCATGTTGGTTTCCTGTGAGCTCGCCACCCTAATCACTGCTGCCGGATTAACACAGTGGGAGCCCTTCTGAGGCCACATCGTCGGAGAGCGTCTGGCCATTTGCTTGAGGACCTCAATGGACGTCTCTCCTCGTGACGCAGCTTCGAGGATTCTCGAAGCTACGTGCGTCCGGGTGCCAGTCTCATCAGCCGGGAGTTCTCTGCCAACTTCATTCAGCACTGCACGCAAGAGAGCGGCTCGTTTCGGAGGCGAACATAGGGAATACCAACAATTTGGATGCGTGTGCCTTATGCGAATCCATTCGAGCTCGTGAACGTCGCAAACAACAGAAGGCGTACGCATCAGCTACTCAGCCTCATTGCGCGCAGGAGAGCGTTGATGACGCTCAATTCAGATCACTTCCTTCTATGGCGATAGACCAGATCAGTGGCCACACTAGGCAGCCTTGGCCGTCTGCAGCTTTGGCTTGGAGCGCGCCACGCTGCGAGGACCAGCGATACTGAGGGGTACATCGCCATCGATAGAACGCCTCTCGACTCCATCTCGGTCACTGGATTTTCCGATGGCGCAGCGCTGGGTCGCGCGGTTATCCCAGATTACAACGTCGCCTGGTTTCCAGCTCCATCTTACGCTATTCTCGGGCGAGGCGAGGTAAGATTGAAGGCGGTCAAACAGCTTCTGGCTCGCATATCTTTCCAGGCCGACGAAGTTCCTCACGGACTCTCCGAGCACGAGCAAGCGCTCGCCCGTTTCGGGATGGACGCGAACAACCGGACGCGAGTCCTCGCAGATGGTTCCGGTGAAGACATCACCAAATTGTCTTGCATCCATCTCGGCGGAGTGCCTGGTCAAGGTGCAATCATAGGTGCTGCAGTGCACTGCCCAGAGATTGTCGGCCAGCATCCGCAGCGGCTCCGGAAGATCAAGATACGCGGCCGCAGTGCTTGACCAAACTGTGTCACGGTCATCAGGCGGGATCACGACGCCGCGCAGCACCGAGATCTTCGGACATTCGTCACCGAAACTGACGTCCGTGTGCATCTGGCCCGCATGACCGCTGCGACGATCCGGCTTCATATCTATAGGCGTTACCAGCGAACCAAGCCTGAGGGCAAAGCGATGCTGTTCGAAATCATCGAGATGTCCCTGATCACGGAAGAAGATGACCTTGTGCTCAAGGAGTAACTGGCTAATAGCCCGGACCATCTCGTCTGATAATTCATCTGATAGTCTGACGTTCTTGATCTCGGCACCGAGCCGGGCCGTGGATTTGACGATATCCGCTCGCGGGATAATGTTATCTGTCATGTTGCTCATGCTCATTCTCTCGCTATCGTGATGCGCGAACAAAGCTACGTGACCACTCGGTCGAGGGACCGACAACAGAAGCCACCCAAGCCGGCCTGGTGATGCACCCTACGCGGTCGCAATGTGTTGCAGCACTCGCCACAAAAGGCTGCAATGCATCTTGGGCTACAGACCACGACCATCGTGTGACCCGCTGTGTCGCGCACAGCTCCGACTCTTGCATAGCCTCTGGAGAGGACGAGTCGACGGGCAGCGGTGCCGGGATCGACGTGCAACATGATCGATTACCTCGCTCTTACATCGCAATCATACGGTCAACAGATGTCCAGTCCATGAAACGAAACCAGCATTCTTTTCGCCGATGAGAAATGTTCGCTCTGTCCGGGAGCTAAGCTTAAAGATATTTTTGGGAAGGCAACTCTTCACACGTCCGCACCAGGTACATTCGAGCTCATGAGGACGAAGCGGATAACTCGCGGTCTCATCAATCAGCGCGACTACGCAGCGCTATTCTACTACAAGTTAATCATATTTCCATATGCAATTTGCAAGTTAGAAATACATTTGTTTCGTCGTATTGAATTTAGTAAATTTGCGCGACGGTTTCATCCGCCTGTCACATACGGAGCAGGCGCGCAGTCCCGAAGCGAGAGATCAATCTTATCCGCGATATCAATTCCCGCTGGGGTTTAACAACGGGCTATATCACTCCTTTTGCGGGATTCCGTTTCAGGAGGATGCTTCAACGTGAACTGGGACTTGTGTCAATAGCTTGGATATCAACATCGCTGCCAATCGAGAGGATTGAATTACGTCGCGACTTGGCGTGCATCGCTCGCACAAATGTCCGATACGTTGAGCGCCGTGACAAGCCTCTTCTCGGAAAAGCCGAGATGGCCCGCACCGCCAGCCGCGGACGACCTCGGCGGAGTGACCCGTGCACGCAACGCACACCAAGGCGTGCTAATTCGTCTCGGCTTCCATTGACGTTCTATTTCGGAATTGATTGTATCTCACAAAATGCCTTTTACGTTCGCCAATGCGCGCCACGACGTGCCAGCTCCACTTCACCACCCTATTTGGTCGCGGAGCCAGGAATGGAAACATCGCGACTTCACAGCTCGACTCGACCTTTAGAAACGAGATGACCGTTATCGCGACGCGAGTCATTTCGGGTGAGCGGCTTCAGGCCAATCTGTGAATTCCATCTCGAATTGACGAGGACTGACGGGTTTGGTCGTGAATTTTACGGTTCTTCCTGAGAGAGCCGCCAACGATCCGGATGCGAACTTAAACACCACCTTGCCGGAGCTGCGATGCCAACAGCCCTGTTGTCCTCCGTGACAGAGGAACCGGTCCCCTCCAACACCTGACCAACCGCAATTCCGTGGAGCGCACGGTAAATGTCGATAGAAGCCAAGTACCTTCCTTTCTCACTGTCCCACTGGCTGACCGACAGTCCCGTAATTCCCGCGTCCTTCCACAGACCATCGGCGACGCGGCAGGTGTATTGAAGGCTGACAATGGTGCGCCCATTCCGATCGCCTGTCGGCTCTCGATCGGTGCCGTCTATGATGCAACCGTAGCGCCGCGTTGAGTCCGCGAGCGCAATCTCATTCAACCCAAGCAGTCCGCAAACAACATAAAGTATCATACAGAGAGAGAGCTGCTTCATTGCCTATGCTCCGCGGATATCCCGCCGTCGTGTTGTACAACCTGGCCCTACGGCCGATTCAAGCTCCTCGATTGTTGTTCGGATGGGTGCGCCTCACAGTGACATCGGCATGTTTCCGATTCGAGGCGACCCGGTAGGAAAGCGACTACTCGGTGGAATGAAGCTCAATGCTGCTGGAGAGTACCTCGATCAATTCGACCATAGGGATCAACGACGGCTCAGAGAGCAAGATCGGCCGCCAGCATGTGAAGACGGCGATGCGGCGGATTGGGATAGACGCTCTATCGCCATCCGCGCGCCACCAGACCCGAGCCCGGCCACAAGATCCATCCATATCTGCTGCGCGTCATGGAGATTACGCGACCGAACCAAGTCCGGCGATGGAAATCACCTACATTCTGACGGCGATTGGCTTCGCCGATCTCGCTGCGGTGTTGGACTGCGCAGCACGTCGCGGTCTGTCGTGGTGACTGTCGATCACCATGAACTTCTGCGTCGAACGCTGGCGTATTCCTTGGCTCGTCCCGGCAAGCCGGACATCTTCAACACGGCTCAGGCTCTCAGTTCACTGGACAGGCCTTTACCGGCGTGCTCGCCGACAACGGTCTTGCGATCAGCATGGACGGAACGGCGCATGGCGAGACAACGTGTTTGTCGAACGGCTCTGGAGCAACGTCAAACACGAGGAGATGTGCCCGCTATGACAGCGTCAGCCGGGCGCGCAGCCCGATCGGCCTATATCTCAACTTCCATAACAGTAGGCGTCCCCATTCCAGTCATGGCGGCAGCACGCCGGACCAAGCCTACTTTACCCGCTGCCATGCCGTATGGCAGCCTAACGCCCCGGCAGCGGTCCCATCTATCGACGCGGAAACAACCCGGACCAGCTCTATTTCACTGGAGGGACATTTCAACGGGGACACTCTGCCCATGCTGCAATTCCCCGATCTGTATAGGTCAGCAACCTGCTCGGTCATGAAAGTCGCCGCGAAAGAGGAAGTGCGCGAATAGCACGATCAACGTCACGTGATCCCCCAACCAGGTCTGCGGTCAACCGAATCAATGCACGGCAGGACCATCGTTCGCCTCACAGAGTCCCTTGCGGTTCTCTCCTCCCGGAGACCCGTCAGCCTCTCGAGGAGCAATTGGCAATTAAGGATTTCCAGGTGTCGCGCAAAGCCGAAGAGGTCGGCTGGAGCGAGAGCAACTCGCCAGAGACAGGCAGCAGGTTGGAATGACATTTCGAAGCCGCCTAGCCGATTGGGCGACCAATGCGCGAACCGCCGCTGATCTCTTCAAGCCCGCGCCTGAGCATGATGGCCAGACTCCCACCTTTCGGGCAAGTCGATCCATATATCAGCAGGACCATGCAAAAGTGAATCTTGATCCGGTACAAAGATATTGTCAGGCACTCTGAGGCCGCGACCAAGGGCGACTCCACTGATTATGAAGGGAAGCTCGATCTGCTTCTGATCTTCAAAGCTGTCCGCGCCAACAATGCGAAGAGATTCCAATTCAAACCGTCGGAATGTGATCAGCGGTCTTGCCGCGTCTATCAGGTCTTGGGCGCAAGATACTCCCAGCGCGGCCTCTTTTCTCAAGTGGTCCAGCGCCAGGAAGAGGGACGAAAGCTCGTCCAGCTCGGAACAATTGAAGTGTCGCAAACGTGACGAAATAGGCACTCCATTCTTGTATCGTACTGTCGGCACAAATCGTATCTCGCAATCAAGAAGCAGATCTGCCACCGCTCGCTTTACGAGAAGAGCCTGTCCAATATCCTTCAAGCCGAAATAACTGCGAGATGGTCGAGCGAAACAGATCCATCGGATGCATCCGGTGATACCTTCCATGAGGAGCCCATGAGGCCCGTTCGCACGCAGCGGATAATCCCCTTGAGACACAAACGTTCGATATCCTGGCGGGAACATCTCCGCGTCCGTCGTCGAAATCACAGCAGAAGCGCCCGCTCCTAGCGCAAGCGCAATGTCATCATCCAAATTGAACTCGTATTCAGGACCCGGGCTGAGCTGGATTTTGTTCGGATAGACCGTGACAATGGCGACATCGTTCTCGACTGCGGCCCTCCTGATCAATTCCGCGTGCCCCTGATGCAATGCACCCAGAGTATGTACTGTGCCGATCGTTCGACCTCGCCTTGCCATGTCCGCAATGAAGGCCTTGCCAGCTGAAAGAGACGCTAGATGCATATTTCCTGCTCCGCTCTTGTTGATTACACAGCAGCTGGGCTGCTCGATCAGGCAGGAGGCGTGGTGAGAGCGCCCCTCACACTGGCCGCGCAAGAGCGCCTGGGAACGCCGCCACAGCGGGGCGCATCGTGCTCTTCCATCTTCCTTCTAGGATGACTGGTCTAGATCGCCATGCGCATTTCGGCTTAAATCAGCTCGATCCCTCTCGACCGCGTCTCATTAGCGATGAGAAGTCAGCCAGATACTCTGAAGGTTTGTATTTCTGATCTTCCACCCCCTCCAAAGCGGCCTGGAGCCCAGGACACCTGTCGGCAAAGAACGGCGGTTCAAAAGTCGTTATCTCTGCATCCGAAAAATCAGTCTTTACAAAGCTTGCTTGGAACGGCGTAACTCCACTCAAGTTGGCCTTGCGGAGGGACGATTGATTCATTCGAACATATGCGGTACGGGCGGCCTCCAGGTTGCTGCCGGTCATTCCTGCTGCAATATATGACTGAACAAGGTTTGCTCCTTCGAAATTGGCGCGATTCAAGGCCATAGATTGCGGAGGATCACCTGTAATCATTGATCGATAGAGATACGCCTGTGAAAAATCTGTATCATCGAGATCGCAGTCGCGTATAAACGCACAGCGCGCACGAAAGCCGCCCAATCGGGCGTAGCGCATCGTGCTCTCGGTGATCGAAATGGTTTCTCCTGATGCGCGAGATAGATCAGCCCCATCGAGCTGGCAAGAGCGAACAGATACTCCGTTAAGCACCGCGCCGACAAGGTTGGCGCTGGCTAGATTCACAGACAGAAGTCGCGCCTCAGATAGGTCTGCCTCCTCAAGCTCTGCCTTTGCAAGATTTGAGAGGCTGAAATCCGAAAAGGGAGCGGCCAGCGCTTTGGCCAGGATGCGACCGCTCGCCTTTGAAAGCCTGAAATAGGGAAGATGAGCGTTCTCTAGAACAAGACCATCCACCGAAGTGGGGCGCAGGATCGATAGACACTCTCCCCTTGACTGCAGAAGGGAGCTGCCGGTGAGATGCGCCTTGGTCATTGTAACCTGGCTCAAATTGGCAAAATGGAAGGACGAGCGAGGCAGGTAGCATTCATTGATGGTCGATCCTTGCAGTTCGGCGCCATCAAAGACAGCCTGGCTTGCGTCACACTGATAAAAGAGGACGCCACTTAGGACTGCATTGTCGAAACGCGTTCTCCTCATGCTGCATCCGTGGAACAGGCTACCTGTTGCATCGATGAGATTGCGCAAACTTGCATCGTCGAAACTGCAGACCTGAGCGGCGATTGCATGCATATACGCAAAATCGAGCTTGGCTCCGCGGAAACTTGCTCGCTCTAATCCTGGGCAGATAAGGTTGGCCTCGGACAGATCGGCTCCATCCAGCTTCGCTCCGTGAAGTTGCGCACGATTGAGAATGCATCGCCGCAATGGAAATCCGGATAGATCGTGACCGTTAAAGTTCTCGCAGGATAGCTGCAGGCCGATGCCGGTCTTCTTGATAGCTTCCTCGGTTCGGTTTCCCACCGCAGCCAACGCGGACGCGCGATCACTGTTTCGGCTCCAGTAGCGGACAAAGTCACCATCTGCCGAGGATTGGTTTATCGTCGTTGGACGGATTCCCAGCTCCTCGTGCACGCTGAACTGGCTATTGGTATCGGTGGCTTGCGTCACTGTCGACATCTTCCATTCTCGATGACGAGCGCACTTTCTCAGTCTCCTGTGCGGGCGTTATTTTGCATCGCCTGCGTGTTTCAGGTAGCCTCGATATGCGCCCCATAGCGCTCGTTGAATTTCTTTCTGCGACACAGGCATCATCACTCATCAGGGTGTAATTTTCCTGGCCGGCCCTTTGGAATTGTGCCATCACGAGCCGAGTCGCACATAAGCCTAAGCAAGTTGTGGCAGACGGAGTTGATCTCCCCACGACTTCCCCATTCAGATACTTATCAGTGCGTCGACAGCAGACCGAAGAAGCCGCAACTTGGGGTACCTCCACGATTTCATGCGGTCGTTATTCTTGCATTCGGCCTTTACGACGCACTTCAATAGCAATGTCTGTGCCAGCCCTCACCTACCCTGAATTGACGTTGAATGCGTGTCCAGAAACGGCGCGGCGGACGCCGTCAGAATTTCGTAACTGACAGCACTCGCGTCTCTGTCACAAACCGGACAATGGTTCGCAACGCCCGAGAGACGGCAAGTCCCGCTTTTTCTCTATGCCTTCGACCGCAAAGCCAATGTCGCTCTCTATGACGATCGAGTAATAGTTGCCTTCGATGCACGTACGCGCATTCTCCAGATGTCGGACCATTGAGCCCACAAATCGCCGCCCGCCTTCCGTTCCTCAGTTTTCATCCCGGCGACGCAGCTCCGTCCCGGAAGTTCGCCGACAAAGTAGCGCGAGGTACTGGAGGGTGGAGTTGGGACTAGCGGTCCACATGATGGGGCGTGAAATCGCAAGCGCGGAGAAAGCTGCCGCTTTTTTTACGACGTCGGCCGTGCCGGATGGGCGCGTTAGTTGATGAGCGTGAAGAAGCCTTCGACCTGATCGAGGCAGGAGGCATGGGTGGTGTGAAGTGAACGTGCCAGCGCGGACATCGGGCGAGCCAGTCCTGACCTTGGATGCTTCAGTGGAGTGCTGCCCAGATGGGGCCAAGTTGGCCGGCACATTCGTTTCGATGTGCCTTAGAATGGCCCGCAACTCCTGGTGACTACGCGGTTCAGCATCTTCTTCCGAACCAAACGGCTTGCCTCGGTATGAAGGCGGAGCGCACACTAAGTAAGTCGCCTCGCATTCCTAAGATTATCACGCCAATAACCGTGATTCACGCTATCAAGTGACGGCTCTGAGAGCACGCCTGCTCGCCAGCAGATGGAACCGCAGGACGAGGAGCCCCGCGTAGATGGTTGTCCCGATTGACAAGCCAATCCAGATACCGATTGCACCGAGCCCGATCTTCAAACCAAGCACGTAGCCAAGTGAGAAGCCGATCAGCCAATAGGCAATGCCGACGAACAGAAGCGGCACCCGGGTGTCCTTCAGTCCGCGCAGACCGCCCGCCGCAATGCTCTGCGCTGCATCAGTGACAAAAAGGCTCGCTGCGACGATAAGGAGCTCTGCAGTCAGTCCGATCGTTGCGTCGGCATCTCCGGCCGATTTGTCCACAAACAGCTCGGCGATCTCAAAACGCGCGACGATCACCGCAACCGTCAGCAGGGCAGCGATGAGGGTACCGAGCAGTATCGCGGCCAGGCCTGCCCGCTGGATGCCGGAACCGTCGCTGCGGCCGACCGCATGTCCAACGCGCACGGCCACCGCCATGCTGATGCCGAAAGCGATCATGGATGTAATCACGGTGATCTGAAGCGCGATCTGATGAGCAGCGAGTGCACTGGTGCTGATTAGGCCGGCCAGGAGCGCGGCAGCCGACAAAACTCCGTACTGCATCAGGGAGCCGATTGAAATCGGAGTTCCGATCACGATCAGCTGCCGCAAGAAGGGCCAATCGAGTTGCCAGAGATCTGCAAGCACGTGGTAGTCACGGAAAGGACGACGCATCGTGGCAAACCAGAAACCGGCCAGGAACATCGCACAGTTCACCAACGTGCTCGCAAGCGCGGCCCCGAACAGCTCAAGCCGCGGCAGCCCGAGCTTCCCATAGACCAGCAGATACACGAGCAGGGCGTTGAGGGGGATAGCCGCCAGTGTGATCCACAAGATCGGCTCCGGCCGATCGACCGCACTCATGAAATTACGGATGACCTGAAGCCATAGCGCCGGCACCACGCCCAAGGCCAGTCCGAACAGATATTGCTGGGCGAGCCGCGCCGCATCTGGCGCCTGACCGAACGCGAGCAATATTTGCTCTCCGCCAAACGCAAACGCGATGATCGGAAACGATAGCATCAGCGCCGCCCACAGCCCCGTGCGCAGTGCGCGCTGTACCATAGCATGATTCCCGGCGCCATAGGCCTGCGCCGCCAAAGGTGCGATCGGCGCGAGCAGGCCCGCGCCAAAGGTGAAGCTGACGAGATAGAGCGTCACGGCCAGGGCGGCCGCGGCGAGTGCCTCAGGCCCGATGTGCCCGATAAAGGCAAGATCTGTCGTCATCATCGCGACCTGCGCAAGCTGGGTCAACACCATCGGCCACGCGAGCTTCACGATTTCGCTGAGCTCGACAGTGAGGTGTTGGCCAGCCGCTCGTCTCGTCATTGCGTATCGCAAAGCTGATCCTGGTTTTCTTTCGACTATTTTGTTCATGGATTGCTGCTCGATCTGCCTCGTCCGCAAACGAGTTGTTCCGCCGAGAGGGATGCTCTTTCCCGCCCTGAATTCGTGATGGCCTGCCGATGCGGAAACAGGCGGCCCGCCTGGGCAGCTGCGCCTCACAGAGGAGGCGCGCGTCGGCTTAGACCTGCCGTTGGGCTTAGGGTCTGACGGCTGCTCGCCCGCTGTGAGCAACTTGATCAGTGCCTCCGCAATCGCATCGACTTTTTGGCGCGTGTTAACTGCAAAGAAGACGCAGCAGGTGGCTGGCACGCCTAACGGTCGGTCATCGGCATCGGGCGATCGGTGCCGGCGCGAACCTCGATATTGGTTTGGTCGATCACGGTGACGGAACCGTGCGCGGCATAGGTGAACTGACAGGCCTTCATCTTGTGAGCCATCACTGCAATTCCTCGAGCATGCGATGCTGAATGACAGCTCCTTTTCAAGGCTCGTGCCAACTACGAGAGCTTGACTTGTAAAGGCTATTCGCTCAAGCGCACGTGTCCTGGGCCCGACAGCATAGTCGCAAATCCCACAGTCGCATCATGGACGAGCCCAAAGCGCTTAGATGCTCGGCAACTTGCACCGCAGGAATCCCAACAGGCGGATGCGGATGTGACAACCTCTCGCTCACCAACGCACGAATAGACTGACTACAACAGCATATGGGAAGACATTGAGGACGAGCTAGGAAGTCGCGCTTTTCCCCACCTCTCTTTGACATCTGCAATCCGATGCATGCGGTACTCGTTCACGCCAGTAATTTCTGAGAGGCCCTTATTGCCGAAGAAGGGGATGAGGTACTTCCGCGCCCGGCGCTCGTGACCTTTGGCGGCGCTGGCGATCGCACTCGCCAACAAGCTTGCCGGCATCGCCCGTGCCGCCTAAAGGACGCGCCTTCGATCGTTCAATCGCCAAAGGCCTTGGCCCTTTCGTCGAAAAGGCGTTCATCACAGAGCATTGAAACGCTCCCATCTATGCCGGCGTCTTCTTAGACGCGGCTGAATGAACGATTGGCCACCCCGCCGCGCGCAAGGCTTGGGACTGCTGCGAGCAAGCGTTGCGTATAGTCGGTGCGCGGATTGAGGAATATCTCGTCCCTGGTGCCGGTCTCGACGACGCGCCCTTGGCGCATGACCATGACGCGGTCGCTGAGCTGGCGGATTACACCGAGATCATGCGAAATGAAGACGTAGCTCATATTGAGATGCGCCTTGAGATCGGTCAGCAGGTCCAGCACTTGCGCCTGAATCAAGACATCGAGAGCCGAGACCGGTTCATCACAGACGATCACAGCGGGCCTTGGAGCGATCGCACGGGCGATCGCAACGCGCTGGCGCTGACCGCCCGAGAGTTCGAGCGGCCGGCGATCCAGCAGGGCTGGGGATAGTCCGACCAGATCAAGAAGCTCGACAACGCGCTCATAGCGCTCGTCTCTGCTCTCCACGTCACTTGCGAGGCTATCGGAAATGATGTGTCCCACAGACCAGCGCGGATCAAAGGAGCTGAGAGGATCCTGGTAAATGACCGAGATGGCCCGGCGCCGCGCCCTGCGGTCGCGTTCGGTCAGCGTGGTCCAGGCCCGACCTTGAAACAGAACGGCGCCTTCATCGGGCGGGTCAAGCGCCAGCGCCAATCGTGCCATCGTTGACTTGCCAGATCCGGACTCCCCGACGACGCCCAGAGTCTCGCCGGATCGCAGCTCAAAGGAGATACCATCGACGGCCGTGCGCAGCACGCCATCTGGTCCTTTGAATCGCTTCACAAGATTTGCCGCGCTGAGCACGACCGAAGGGAATGTCGATGGTGATTGCTCCTGAGACCGGAACGGCGGCTTCCACGCCCGAGCAGCGGGCAATCGCGAGGGGCGAGAGCCGCGCAGGCGCGCAGAGGGCACCGCATCCAAAAGCTGGCGGGTATAGGGGTGCTGAGGGTCTTGGAAGACCTGGTCTGCCGATCCGCGCTCGACCACCTTGCCTTCATGCATGACCAAGACCTCGTCAGCTATCCGGGAGACAACCGCCAGATCATGGCTGATCAGGAGAAGCGCCTTGCCCCGCAACTTGGTCTCTTCCAGCAATCCCAGCACCTGCGCCTGCACGGTGACGTCGAGAGCCGTGGTCGGCTCGTCGGCGATCAGGATGCGTGGATCGAGGGCCAGAGCGGCAGCGATGAGCGCGCGTTGGCGCTGGCCACCGGATAGTTGATGCGGCAGCTGCCGGGCTTTGACCGCTGCTTCAGGCACCCCGACGAGCTCAAGGAGCGCGACGACGCGCCGTTCGAGCTCCTCGCTTGATGCAACCGCACGGTGGAGACGCAATGCTTCGCCAATCTCCTTGCCCACCGGGCGTAGCGGGTCGAGCGCGACGAGTGCATCCTGCAGAACGAAGCCGATCTCCTTGCCGCGGACGCGCCGCCAGCTGCGATCATCGAGAGCTGTGAGATCGGTGCCGGCGAAGGTCAGTTGACGCGCATGGACATGAGCGCGGCGGCCGGCAAGACCGACAATGGCGCGCGAAGTCACGCTCTTGCCGGAGCCGGACCCTCCGACAATGGCCAGGCAGCGCCCAGCCTGAAGAGAGAATGAGACGCCGCGCACGGCTGTTCCCTCAGGAAGATCCCGCCCGAATGAGACACAGAGTGAATCGACTGTCAGAAGGTTCGCCTGCGGGGGCACTTGTCGATTAGGAACGTGGAGCATTACTTAGATCTTTCCTTCCAGGAGATCCTGCAAATAGCGTCCGACAACAGTCAGGCCGAGAGCAAACGACACCACGGCAATGCCCGGCATGATCTCAAGCCACCATGCGAAGATCACATAGTTTCGCCCAGCATTTAGCAGCGCGCCCCATTCAGGCGCCGGGGGAGCGACGCCGAGACCGAGAAACGCAACACCCGCCGCCCAGACGATCGCTTGCCCAACGCCAAGCGTCATCATCGCCGTGAGCGGGCTCATCGCGTTCGGAATGATATGCCGCCATAGGATACGTGGATAAGGATGGCCGAGGGCCTTGGCAGCCTCCACATAAGGCGCCCCTTTTACAGACAGAACCTGTCCTCTGATCATCCGAGCATAGCCCGGAGCTGTGCCAACTCCGACCGCTATAACGAGGGTCAGCACCGATGGACCGAACAAGCTCACGAACAGAAGCGCGAGGAACAGCGTGGGAAGTGCGAACAGCACGTCCAAAAGCCGGCTGAGAACATTGTCGAGCGCGCCACCCACAAGGCCGGCAATGATGCCAAAAACCAGCCCAATGCCGATGCTCAGCGCAGTTGCGCCAAGCCCGATGGTGAGTGACTGGCCTGCTCCTTCGACAATTCGGGAGTAAATATCCCGGCCTGATTGGTCCGTTCCGAACCAGTGCGCGAATGAGGGAGCTTGCAATGGTGCCGTCAAATCGATCGCGAGCGGATCGTGCGTCTGCAGCAGACTCGGCGCGATTGCCGCGACAATAAAGAAACCAATAACGATCAGAGCTACGTGAACCCGAAGAGGAATACGACGGAGGATCGCCGACGCCTCTATCAGCTGCGAACACGCGCTCCAGTCACCTACCCTGCTCATGTCATCTTGATCCTGGGATCGACGATTCGGTAGGTGAGATCGACGAGCATATTGGTGACGGCGAACAGGCCGGCGGAGATCAGAATAGCCCCCGAGACGACTGGAACGTCTCGAGAGGACGTCGCAGCGACAAGGACTCCACCAAGGCCTTGACGCGCAAATACCGCCTCAATCAGAATCGCACCGGAAAGAAGCTTTCCGATCGCCCAGCCTGATAAAGTGATGCCGGGCAACGCTGCATGACGCAGGACATGGCGAAACCTGACGCCGAGCTCACCCATACCTCGTGCCCGCGCCGAGATGACAAATGGCTGCTCGAGGACACGCGTGAATTCGCTGCGAACGATTTGCCCGAGGAATCCTGACAACTCTAAAGCCAACGCAATCGTTGGAAGAACGAGCCCGATCGGGGAATTGCCCCCGATGACCGGTACAATGCGAAGCTGCACCGCAAACACAACGAGGAGGATTGTAGCCAGCCAGTAGGGCGGCACTGTCGCCAGGAACACCTGTATTCCGCTGAGCAAGGTTGACCACATGTTGTCTTGGCCGGCGACGAGGACGGTCGTCAGAGCCGCGATGACCCATGCCGCAATGAGCGCCGCAACCGCCAGAATGATGGTTGGCCCAATCTGTTCTGCGATGATGTCAAGGACCGGCCGATGCTGCTGGTATGACAAGCCAAGGTCCCCATGCAGGATGCCCCATATGTATTTGCCGTATTGCAGAACGAGTGGCTGATCAAAGCCGTACTTTGCGTTGACCGCCGCGAGCTCTGCTGGAGAGGCCTCTCCAACGTTGCCACTCGCCATGTTGATGATGATCTGGGCACGGTCGCCGGGCATCAGGCATTGAACAAGGAACGTGAAGGTCGCAGCTAGCCACACCACAGTCGCAGCGGACACGAACCTGCCCGCAAGCCAGCCTATCCGAACATGAGCTGCGCTATTCACACGCATCACTTCACGTCGATGAAATGAGCGTCATAAAAGACGGGTTCACCGACCGACCCGCGGTCCAGCCAGACATCCTTCAGCTTTGGGCTGGTTGCCAATGTGACATCGAGCACCGTGAGGCCTAGGACGGCCGCTTTCTCCACGATATTGCGTTCAGCCTGCTGATAAAGCGCAGTCCGCCCGCCATCGTTGAACTCCTGTTCCGCTGTCTGAATGACATTCCACAGTGCCTCATCCTGGTAGCGCGACGGATTAAAGCGGTTCCGCTCGCCGTTCCGATCAGGCTTCCATGAAATGCGGAAGATCTCTGCGCCGGGTGCAACCCAATAGAGGAGCACGACCTCGTAGTCGTCCGGACCGAGATTCTTCCCGGCAAAGAAATCCGCCTGGTTGGTCGGCTGAAGGCGCACCTCGAACCCGGCAGCTTTCGCCTGCTGCTGGATGACCTGCAATGCCTGCTCGCCGTCTGGCTTTAGAAAAGCGCTCGAATAGGAGATTCGAACGACGAGGGGCTTGCCATTCTTGAGGCGAATGCCGTCCTTGTTGTGTTCAGTCCAACCCGCTTGATCGAGGAGCTGATTGGCCTTTCCAACGTCATACCCATAGGACCGCCCGAGCCCGCTGATATATTCCGGCGAACTCTGGCTGAGCGCTCCATTAGCCTCGAATGGCAAAGCGCCGAGGAAGGACAATTCGACGGCGGCTCTTCGGTCAGCAGCGTATGCAAAAGCCTGGCGGACGCGCACATCGTCAAAGGGGGGCCTTGCCGTATACAACGCCAGGCGTAAAGGGGTGCCGCCTGTTATATGCCGCAAGACGGCGAAGCGGGAATTGGCGTCCTTCCAGGCAACTGCCGGAATATCATAGACGACATCAGATTCGCCCGTCAGCAGTGAGCCATAGCGGACGGTTTGATCCGCAAGGAACCTCCAGTTGATGCCATCAACGTAAGCCGGCCCCTGGTGCTTGGCGTGACTTGGTGCCGAATTGTAATCCGGGTTGCGGCGAAACACGACGTTCTGCCCGTGATTCCATTTCTCCACGATGAACGGGCCTGACCCGACCGGGCTGTTGCAGTTCACGGCAAGTCCGCGCTTGAGCGCAGTTGGTGACAAAACGCCTTGGGAGGACTGCGCGAAAACGTTGAGCAACGGCTGAAATGGCGTCTTCAGCGTTATCTGCAGCGTGAGAGGGGCAATTGCTGTCGCCGATTCGAAGCTGTCTTCGAGGTAAGGAGCGGCAGTCGGATTGCGACGATCCGGATCATTGCCGAGCCATCCGTTGATGTTCTCGGCAACAGCTTGTGCATCGAGAGGCGTCCCGTCGGTAAACTTGACGTTTGGCTTGATCTCAAAGATGTATACCTTCCTGTCGTCGGAGATTGTCCAAGACGTTGCGAGCCAAGGCACAATCTTTCCATCTTCCCTCCGAGCAACCAGATTGTCGCTATACTGCCGCTGAAGATACCACTGCTGCACCCATCCCCCGAACAGGCAGGGCGGCTCTTGAAAATGCCCGTAGCGAATGATGCCTCCTCGTTTCGGTCCGCCGGCTGACGCCTCTTGGGCAGAGCAGCACGCCATGATCGAGATCTGCAGGAGCGTTGAGACCGCCAACAGGACAGCCGTCGCCTTTTGCTTTCTTCGAGTGCTCGGCTGGATGCCGAGACGCCAAAGGCTCGTGCGTTCGATAACAGACATCTCCAAACTCCGGTGAATGTGGACAAACATTGCGTCACAGAGACGACGGCCTCGCCAACGTCTTGGCAGCAACGTCGTGGTGAGGGATTCCCAGGTGCTCGCGCAGTGTCTCCCCCTGGTATTCCGTGCGAAACAGACCGCGGCTCTGTAGGATCGGCACGACATGATCGACAAACGCCGTCGCGCCGTCTTCCAGCACGTCTGGAATGATGTTGAAGCCGTCGACCGCGCCTGTGCGAAACCATGATTCGATCGAATCGGCGATCTGCTCGGGTGCACCGACGAGCAAGCGATGACCGAACGCTTGAACGCTGCCAATGATCTCGCGAACCGTGCGGCCTTCCCTCGCCAATGCTTCGAACGTGCGGTGATGACCGACCGAGAACGCGACATTGTGAGGATCGGGCAAGAGCTCCTCGGGAATGGGCCGGTCGAGGCTGAGTTTTTCGACCGGCACGTCCATGCTCCGTGCGAGGGCGTCCATCGCGCGCGTCAGATCAAGCAGCGCGTCGATTTCCTTCTTTCGGCGTTGTGCCTCCTCTTCCGTGCCGCCGATGAAGGTGACGAGGCCGGGGAGGATGAGTGGAGTTGCACGGCGGCCAAATTGACGCGAGAGCGCGCGCAGGCGCTCGGACTCCCCGATTGCCGTTTTCAAGTCCCCGGCTGCGGTAAAAACGACATCGGCGCTGCGCGCCGCAAGGCGCACGCCAGGATCCGAGCCTCCAGCCTGGACGATGATGGGATAGCGCTGGCGCGAGCCGGGATGGGTGAGCGGGCCTCGGATTGCGAACGCATTCTTGCTGGGATCGAGCAGCCGGAAATGATCGGTATTGGCGTAAACTCCAGATGCCTGATCAGCGACAATGGTCTCATCCCCCCAGCTCAGCCAAAGAGCACGAACGGTTTCAACGAACTCCTCGGCGCGCTTGTAGCGCTCTTCGCGTCCGATCTGGCGACCACCAAAGTTTGCTACCGTCGCTGGGCTGGATGTCGTAACCGCATTCCAGGCCGCTCGGCCGCCACTAATGACATCGAGCGACTGGAAACGGCGCGCCAGATTGTATGGTTCATTGTAGGTCGTCGACGCCGTTGCGATCAGCCCGATGCGCGTTGTCTCGCGCGCGATTACGGAAAGCACAAGCGTCGGCTCAAGCCCATTGAGTGGCGGCTGCCGAGTGATGTCGAAGGGCACCGCGGGGGTATCCGCTAGAAACACCGCATCCAACAGGCCACGCTCGGCAATCTTCGCAGCACGAACGTAATGCTCGATGTCGAAGAAGGCGCTTGGGTTGGTGCCCGGCCAACGCCACGCTGCGGAGTGACCGCCCGCGCCGTGAAGATTGAGGCCAAGATGAAGCGTGCGGATGACGGAAGACATAGGCACTCCCAAATGCGGCGACCTCGAAGCTGCCGGCAACGCCTTCAATGACAAATTGATGTTGGTCACGCTGTTCGGCTACTGACCTCGCCCCCTGGCGGAGGCTTGGCCAGAGTGCGCCCGAAAGGGCCGCGAGCGACCACGCTTCGAGACAGCAACCTCATAGGCAAGACTTGGGCATTGCGCTGGCCAATACTCGGCCGCTCGGCACGGCGGACGGCATCAGGTGAAGCCAGAATGATCCTGATTGTGGTGTTGATCTGACTCCGCAGCGGCGCGCTTCGTTCGGGTTTCCACTCAAGGGCTCGCAGCAACAGTCTGCGGGACGCACATGCGCGAGAGATGATGACCAATTGCGTGAAGGCCGTGCTTCCCAATTGCATCGCAAATTGCATCAAACAGTGTCCTTGGATGCCGCAGCCAACGAAAGCGTAGCTCGTTATAGGACACGTGTAGCTGTGCCGAGCATATGAACGCAATAGTTGAGTATTTCAATCTACTGCCGCCACTTGGTATCCTTTTCTTAAGACGAGGTCTTGTTCGATTCATTTGAATGCATTGGCCACATGGTCAAGTTGCGCGAAATCCGCTGATGCTGTGACCTTCGTTTTTTCGGACCTTGCTTCGAAGCGTAACGGCAGGATCGATGCACAAACATGTGATGGTGAGACGTGCATTTGAGTCGACAGTGTGGAGCAGAACGTTGACGCTGGCGAATAGTTGCAAGCGTGGGCAGTATGGATCCGACGGCAACATCAAATAATGCGATTGAATGCGCTTCTTTTTGCGATGTATTGCGTGAGAACTGGCAGCACTATCCTCGTGGCTCGCAATGCGTTCCGTATCTTTATTCGGTCCTGCGCACCGCGGTGTCTGACGTGGCCACGTTTTTGCCCGCCAGAGGTGGCGACATGCTCCGCGCAGGCCAGAGAGCGCGTGACGCCCACAGCCCAGTGCGCTGATCACCCATGAAAACCCAGCGTGACGCCGCGCTGTTAGGCCCATAGGTCAAGTCAAAATCGCGCGACACGACCTCGCTGCCCCGGACGCGGATCGTCGGGAAGAATCCCACTTCTTTCCAGGCGGTTCCGGATCGCCACGACGTTGCTGCCGCGGAAGGTGAACCGGGGCTGCAAGGCCGGCGAGAAGCAATATCCTCCGCGCAACTTCTTCTCAGTTGGTGCCATCGACCTGCGCATCGAGGAGTCGCCAAATACGTCCAGATGCTGGTCGTGATAGAAAGTCAGCACCAACCCATTCGGCGCGGCGTGCCCGGCATCTGGGTCTAACGCCGGCTCTTTCATGTAAGCTCACGCGGCGAGTTCGCTATCTTTTGCGAAACCTGAAACAATAGACCGGTTATCGCCAGTGGTTTGATGGCCCACCGAATGGCTGCTTTAGCGCATGAAAGCTCGTGCGCTTTTGGCCTGGAATGTGCGGCGGATCCGCGTTGATCTCGGTATTCCGCAGGAGCAATTGGCTTTCGATGCGGACATTGACCGCTCATACATGGGCGCTATTGAGAGGCAAGAAGCGAATCCAACAATCGATCTGCTCGATCGGATCGCTAAATCGCTTGGCGTCCATTTATCTGAGTTCTTTATCCAACCGCCTAAAGGAGCAACGTCCCATAAGACATTGCGCAAAGGTCGCAAGCCGGCTCGTCCACTTCACAAGAAGAAATAGCGCTCTGCTCGCGTGAGTTCGCTAAAACATTTAATTTGCTGGACAGGAATTTCGAAAGCTGCGGAAGCGCAAGGCTTCACGCAGGAGATATTCGCATACGCCTTCGGCAACAATACTTCAGCGGGTTGGAGTGCGACGCAATCCCACTGTGTGAATCTGTTCGCGCCTTTCTTCCGCTTGAATCAATATTGATTGCCTCTTCTGATGTTGGCCGACCTTTTGAAATTAGTTATCGGCGAAAGTGTATGCGTTCCGTGGAATTGGCGCCGGTGGCTCGGAGCGAGCCGCTCGAGCATTTAGTCAAGAAAACGGATAACGATCAGAAATCGTGACACGAACCTGGCTCTTTCGATTCTGGGCGCGCCACCAGTGTTGGCTAGCTTGTCGTATTCATCGGTGTCGCGCGCCATGGAAAACTGCCCCCTCAGCGTCACGAGGAATTGCCCCCTCCTCGGATAGCTGGGGAGAGAGTGAATGAAGCAGGAACGAATCACTGAAGGCTCGCCGTGGATTGATCCACGGGGGCAGGTGATGAAGACGCCGGATGACGTGGCGGAGATGTTGCGCCTGAGGGCGTGCGGGTGGGGTCTGAAGCGGATTGCGCGACAGCTGGGCTGCAGCCATCACACGGTGAAGGGCTACGTGGTGGCGGGCGGGGTGAAGGCGTTCAAGTCGCCTGAGCGGCCGAAGCGTCTCGACGGCCTTGAGGGTTGGCTGCGCGAGAGGCTCGTTCGGCATCGCGGCAATGCCGACGTGGTGCGCCAGGACCTGTTGGCCGAGAAAGGCGTAACAGTCAGCCGGCGGACGCTGCAACGCGCCGTGCAGCCCTATCGCCAGGCGCTGAAGGCGGAGGCTCTGGCTACGACGCGGTTTGAGACGCCGCCGGGCCGACAGCTGCAGATCGACTTTGGGGAGCGCCTGGTCGAGATCGGAGGAGCGAAAGTCAAGGCATTCGTGTTCGTGGCAACGCTCGGCCACTCGCGACGGCTTCATGTGCGTGCGTTCCGGGCCGAGAGACAGGAGCATTGGTTTGCCGGGCTCGAGAGCACATTCACGACCCTCGGCGGTGTGCCCGAGGAAGTGCTGATGGACAATCCACGGGCGCTTGTGGTGCGCCACGACGCGGTGAGCCGATCGGTTCAGTTCAATGACAAGCTGATCGCCTTCGCAAAACATTGGGGCTTCCGTCCTCGCGCCTGCGCGCCGTATCGGGCGCGCACGAAAGGCAAGACCGAGAACGGCGTCGGCTACGTGAAGAAGAACGCAATCGCCGGTCATTGCTTCCCAAGCTGGGAAGCATTCGAGGCGCACCTCGACAGGTGGGAGCGTGAGGTTGCAAATGTTCGTATCCACGGCACGACCGGAGAGGCGCCGATCATCCGCTTCGCGCGCGACGAGATACATCGGTTGAAGCCGCTCGGCGGGCAGCCTTCGTTCGGATCCTTGCGTGAACTGACCCGCGTCGTCGGCAATGATTGCGCCGTCGAGATCGACACGAACAGCTACTCGGTACCGTGGCGCCTGATTGGCGAGCGCGTGGCGGTAACGATCGCGGCCGGCGAAGTGCGGATCCGCCATGGATTGCACCAGGTAGCAGTGCACAAGCTATCGGAGGGTCGCCGGCTGCGGATCATCGACTTTGCCCATCTCGATGGTGTTGCTGGTCGCAACGGCGCGGTCCGCCGGCCGGAGATTGCTGCGGCGACGGTACCGGGATCGTCTCCACCGCCCTCGTTGTTGCGTCCTCTTGCCGAATACGAAGCCGTGATCGGAGGAAGCTTCTGATGGCACGGGCAACGAAGGTAATTGAAGCAACAACCGATCCGCTAGACGCCATGCTGGCGCGATTGCAGCTCTCCGGCATTCGCGACCAGCTCGACAGCCTGCTCGACGAGGCGGCGCGCGCGAACCTGTCGGCGCGTGAGACGCTGATCCTGCTGTGCGAGCGCGAGATCGCGCGCAAGGATCATCGCCGCATCGAGATGGCGCTGAAGCTCGCACACTTCCCGGCCGTGAAGGAGCTTGCGGGCTTCGACTTCGAAGCGCAGCCATCGATCGACCCAAAGCAAATCCGCGACCTGGCCGCATCACGTTGGATAGCCAACGGAGAGAACGTGCTGCTGCTCGGCCCGCCAGGCGTAGGTAAGACACACTTGTCGATCGCTCTCGGGCGAGAGGCGATCCTGGCCGGATACACCGTGCAGTTCACCACTGCGACGACGCTGGTCGCAGGCCTTGCCAAGGCGCACGGCGAGCGACGCCTGGACGAGAAACTGCTCGCGCTGTCGAAGCCAAAGCTGCTCATCGTCGACGAACTCGGCTACTTGCCGCTTGAACCTGACGCGGCGCATCTGTTCTTCCAACTGGTCAGCCGGCGCTACGAAACCGGCGCCATGCTGATCACGTCGAACCGCAGCGTTGCCGAATGGGGCACAGTGTTCGCCGATCCCGTGGTCGCCACCGCGATCCTCGACCGGCTCCTGCACCACAGCCACGTGCTGACGATCCGAGGCGACAGCTATCGGCTCCGCGCCAAGCGCAAGAGCGGCCTCATCAAGACGCCCACCGCCGGTGACGGCCCTCCGGTCGGCTCCGCCTCCCTCCGGCCCGCCACCGGCGGAAACAACCTTCAACCGAGATCATAATCGCGATGGTGGGGGCAGTTCTTCATGACGCAAAGGGGGCAGTTCCGGATGGCGTTTGACAATCGGCGACTTTCAGGAGCCTGTCCCTGGGTTGGCCGGAGCCGAGCGAATCCGCTTTGATTCGCGCTTGCTTGCGCACGAGCTCGCCAGAGTTGTGGATCGTAGATTGGTCTGCATGGTGTCATGTAGATGAGGATGCATTGCCAAGATCAAGGAAGTGCGACGGCTGACCTCCGTATCATTACGTAGGCTGCGATCCGTAAGGACCAGAGACCCAGTCCTCCTGAATGCTGAGTACGCGGCAACGGACGAGCCCAGCCTTCCCGGATTACTTGGCGCGTCTTTATCGAAACGTCGGTGCGGGCGAGTGCGAGCTCCGCGATGCTGCGCCGGTGATAACCGTGGATCGATAGCCTCCTACGTGAAGGTGCGCCAGAACGGACTTTTCACAGGTTCGGTGATCATCGCGGTGGGTCACGGCGAGAGAAACGTTGAGCGCGCCTCGTCGGCCGGGAAACTGCCGCGAGCATTATAATTTTTGAAAAGCGGGCGGTGCAGTGCCTCGGCCTTCTTTAGGGGCCCATGCTCGGCCAGAACGCCGCTCGAGAGCCAAGAGCTTTCATCGCACCGTGAGTTCCCAAATAATCCGGACGTGGCCCTCTGGAATCGAGGGGCGGAAAATATGCATATTCCTGACGCGCAGCTTACTCCTATTAATCAAATTCAAGACGCGCCCGACATCTCCCTGATCAGAGAAGAGCACATACATCACGCCCTTGTCATTTAGGCGGCGCCGCGCACCTTTGAGAGCCGAGGCCATGACATTGTGATGTTCATCGAAGCAAGAGCGCTCCAGGTCGTCTTTCGCTTTACGATTCCAATAGGGGGCGGCAAAGAGAATGATGTCAAATTTTTCTCCGGAATGCAGCCCAGAATAGGTATCGCTATAGCGCGCCTCGGCTTTGTCCGAGTAACCTAACCTCTCGATGTTTATCTTCGTCGTGAGGACGGCTTGCGGATTTATGTCGAGTGCCACTAGACAGCCTGCGCCGGCACGGAGCGCTGCAAGCCCTAGTACGCCTGATCCGCATCCCAGATCGAGTACTGTCGCGCCAGGTTCGATGTGCCACTTCGACATCAATGCGTCGGGACCGTGACTTAGGCGTGGTGACAAAACACCAGGCAGGACGTGCAGGGGCAGGCCGCTTACTTCCACGTCATGTGGGCGCTCGCATAATCGCAGTTCGGCTAGCATTGCATCTACGTCAGTCGTTTGGCGCCTTACAGATGCGCCTAGCGGGGCATTCATCTAACTCTCCATCTTGTGGTGAAAACAACATCGCGAGACGCCGGCGGCCAGCAGGCCGGTCTGGACGAACTGCTTCAGCGTCCGGCAAGCGGTGAGCTGGGAAGCCGGATAGCCGGCCTCATATCGCTCTCCATCAACCGACTGCCAACGATAGCGCGGCTGTTCCCGCGCCTGCTCTCTCGGAAATGGGCACACGGCTTTAGAGAACATCTCTCTACACGTCTGAATGCACAGCTTCACTCGGTGTTGCTGCCCCTCAATAGCAACGGCCGTGCCAGGAACGCTAAGCGCAGCAAGCGCCTATGATTAGGCTCTGCGGCATGCTGGCATTCGCTCGCCAAGCACCGTGATCTGCCTGAGGACCATACATGAAATCGTCCTCTTGCCGCACCATGCGCCAGTGCGAGCTAGAGGAATCGCTCGCGACTTTTCGGCCGAACGTCCGCGTTTGCAGACACGCTGGCGATCTACTGACATTTGTCACGTTTGGTTTCCGACAGAAGCACGAACTGCGCTCACCTGATCAGTTTTCGGGTTACCGAAAGCTGCCCAGCGCCTGCGGCTCTGGGCATTGACCCGATTCTCGCTTTATGCCTGTCCTCAGCGCCGACTGCTACGTTGTGGCAAAATGTCCGGTGCTGATGCGGTAGTCGCCGCCAATCGCGGCATCCTTGTGCGATGACTAGCCCGTGTCGCGCCAGCGCCATTTCGCGGCGCCCATCACCAGGGACGCTGGACGGTGTTGAGCGATAATGCCGTGTCTCAGTTTGAAATTGAGGGATCAGCCCTTTTCCCAGGCCGCTGCTGCCGCTCTGGCGATCCCAGACCGCTCTTGAGCGGAAAGATGCTTTTCCCGGACCTTCGGCCCTTCTTACCGCCCTTATCATGGCTGGCCGATCGCAACCGGCGATCCTGATGAGCCCACTGGCAAGTCCCAACGATACCGCGGCTGCTCCCGCGCCTATTCTCTCGGAAATGGACACACGGCGTTAGAGAGCGTCTGTCTGACGTCTGAATGCACAACCTCAGTCGGTGTTGCTGCCTCGCAATAGCAACGGCCGTGTCAGGAACACTAAGCGCCGCAAGCCTATCGTTAGGCTCTGCGGCATGCCGGCCCTGGCTCGCCGAGCACCGTGATATGCCTGTATCAGGCGGTAGCCGTGCCGAGGACCATACATAAAATCGTCCTCCTGCCGCACCATTCGCAGCCCGAAGCACCCTCCCGGCGCAACGTAGGCGACATCCGGCAGACAGCGACCCGCTGTCATATCTCGCTCATTCTTAGCGGGAAAGATGCCGTTGGACCGGGGATCGCTCACTTCTGTGTTTTCGTCCACAGCATGCCATGGCACCATACATGCTCAACGCCTCCCCACTGGCAGGCCGTTGCGACATTCGGGAAGAAACCGCGTCCATGGTTGTTCGCACTCGTGTTGCAAAGCAGTGGAATACCCGTAAGTTTCTCATATTCGACGAGAAGCTTGGCGACTTTGTGCTGGGACGATCTGGGAATGGTTTGCAATCGCGCAGTTCCGTCCAGATGTACAACGGCGGGGACTTTGTCCCGCCATTCTGCTCGTGTCTGATGATCAAAGAGCATGTAAGGGTCCGGCGTTCCAGGGCTGAAAATCTCCGGGGCACGATCCTCCAAGCATATCGGAGCGACCGGCCGGAAGTGTTCGCGAAGTTTGATATCGTTGAGATGATCCTTCATTCGCGGCGTCGTCGCGGCTGCAAGAATGCTTCTACTACCCAGTGCCCGAGGCCCAAGCTCGGCGCGGTCGGCAAAGAAAATCACCGGCTTGTTGCTGGCGAGAATGGTCGCGAGTTCACTCATGCTACACGGCGCGGCGTCCCATTCGGTCGGCACATCGCTCGGCTGCAGGGCTGGACCGCTATAGACTGACCATTGTAGCGGCACGAAGCCTTTGTCGGCCGCCACTGCCGAGCAAGCGGCACCGATTGCCGATCCGCTGTCATTCGGAAAGGGCGGCACCCAGACAGCATCGAACAGGCCGCTGGCGCGTAGTGCACTGTTCCATTTTATGTTGAGAGCGCAGCCGCCTGTTATACACAAGTTGCGCGACGGAAAACGTGAGTGGCGCTGCAAAGCACGCGCCATTTCGCGAACGAGCAGACGCTCCTGGAAACAATGAAACGATGCAAGCACATCTTCGGGAGCCTTGGACTTCAACCGCTGCGCGCTGGCATCGACGTAATCATGCACAGCTTCAAGCGCAGACTCCGGACTGTCAGGACGGGCGAGCTCTGCATTGGTCCCAAAGTGCTCCTCGTAAAGCTCCTGAAAGACCTTGACGATGTTTTCATCAACAGAGCCTAGTGCGATATAGGCCATCAACTTGCCGGCAACACCGAGGTCCCAATTGGTGCGCGTCGCCTGCTTATACGGTCCGAAGTGATAACCTGCGGCCGCATAGGCGTGCCCAATCATTGGGAACAGGCATTCGATGAACTGGGCGCCGCGGAGTTCTACATAATAAAGACGTGGAAAGGTGCCGCCGTCCCACACCAGACAGAACGCGGGTTGTCCTGCTTTCGCAAAGGGACTCGTGCAGTATGCGGCGGCCACATGGCCCGTGACGTGTGGATAGCTCCTGTAAGGAAAGGATTTGCCGCCCAGTAGCAGGCCAGTGCCGTCGCGCGACGTTAGCAGGCCATCGGCATGACTTTCAATATACGGCGCACCTTTGAGAGTAATTGGCGTAGCCCCACTGAGGACATGGAATTCCGACTCCCCCTCTCCCCACCAGCCGTCGAGGACGAACTGATCAACATCCGACGCATCCAGCCCCTGCTCCGCTAAGGCGACGACAACTGCATCGAGATTGTCAATGCTTTGATATCGCGGATTGTTGTCCCGCTTCTCCTGCTCGACACAAAAAGCAAGTCGTCCGTCCTCGATAAGAGCGATTGATCCGTCATGCGTCAGCTTGATACCGCAGATGCGCATAGTGCCTCCATGTTAGCCCCAGACAATTCGATTAATTTGAAGACCGTCTTCGCTGCCGAAAGCAGCGAGCAAGCAGACGCACTCGAAGGATCAACGCTTCGTCAGCGCTTCCCGGACCATCTCTGCATCAGCGGCATGACGCCAAGCGTTCGAGCGGTATCACACGCAGATCCGAGTACCAGATGCCCGCCTGGCGTGAGCGTGCGCATCTAGGTTGCGGATGCGCATTTCAGCCAGGTCATGACCTAAGACGGGACTTCCAAGACCATCAGGTCGTCCCGTCCCGATCGAGATCGGATTTCGGATCACGACTTATATTTTGCCCTCATTCTCAGTGGCGCGACGTCATCTGAATGGCTGGTCGCAACTAAGGCGCCTCCCACCGCGTTCTCGCCCGTAGCCACAGCATGATTTGGGCCAGTGCAAACCAGAGGAATCTGGTCGCAACTTCTCGGCCGAATGTCTCGTGTGCAGACACCCTGGCAATTTACTTACATTCGGCACGTGTGGTTTCGGACAGAAGCACGATTACCGATTCAGTTTTCGAGCTTCCGAAAAATGCGGAAGCGTGCGGCCCCGAGGCCTTGAACGGCCTTGGCAAGGCCTGCCCTCAGCGCCGGCCCCTGCGTTGTGGCATAATGTCCTCCCCAATCATCATTGGCGCGCGTCCTCGGATTGCGAAATCAACCACGTGAGGGGAATCGCCGTACCGGTCGAGCGATGCGACTAGAAACTCCCGGAGCGCCTTACGCACCTCCGGATCCAGGTCCTTCGAAGGCGGAACGGCAGCTCGATCCAATCCGTCTTCAACCCCATAGGTCGCAGCAGCCTGCCCCGGGGTGGAGATGACGTAAATCGTGGTATGGATTTATCGCTCTTTCACTTGTTTTCATGCGATCGACAACGCATGTACGATCATCGTAAGGGCGTCGCCAATTACCTCCGACCATGCCATTCGCCAGTGGTGCGGTACAACGAAGCTTCGAGGCTAATAGAAATAACGCATGCGATACTCGTGGCTTCGCCCTTGGGTAGGACAACTAGAGCCCAGGATTCGATATGCGATCCGGCGGCGGCAGATCATGAACCGAGAATTCAAACGTGCATTGCCGTGAACCCACTCCGATCGCCGCGACGAAGGGAGTCATAAGCTTGAGTGAGAGCCCACCTCTTTTCCTACCACTTCTTTGCGGAACACTCGCAACGGTCAGCTGGAGCATCGGCAACGTTCTGTCCAAGGCCGCGCTCTGCTGCATCGAACCGCTCTCGCTTCTGACAGCGCAGTTGGCTGTGAGTGCCGCAAGCCTGACCGTACTATCGATCTTCTCAGGTGCGCCGCCTCGCTTGAGCGATTGGCGTGCTGGCCTTGCCGGCATCCTGCAGCCGGCGCTTGCGTCTGGTCTGTCGATCTTCGGACTATCGATGCTGCCGGCGTCGGTAGAGGCGATGCTGTTCGCAGTTGAACTGCCGATGGTCATACTTCTTGCGTGGTTGATCCTTGGCGAGATCCCTAACCGTGCTATCGTCTTTCTCTGTTTGTTGGCTTTTGCCGGGGTCGCCTTTTTGCAATGGACCTCTGAATCTGCTCCTTCCGCAACGCCGGGACTGGGGGTCGCTCTCGTACTCGCCGGCGTGCTATTCGCCTCACTCTACAACATAGCGGTCCGTGTGATGTCGCAAAGTGTGGATGCGTTGCGCCTTACGACAACGAGCCAGATCGTCGCGTTTGCAGTGGTCGTATTTGCGTGGATTTGCGTTCGCCCATTGCCGACGCTCTCTGTGGTCATCGGCGATATTGTTCCGGTGGCCGGATCCGGATTGCTGCTCTTTTCGATCCCCTTCCTCCTCTACGGGATCGCGCTGCAGCGAATGAGCGCGACAGCCGCCGCTCTGTTGCTACCGCTCGTTCCCGTGCTTACATCCATTTTCGCATCTATCTTCCTTCGGGAAACTCTGACCGCAACACAGTGGCTGGGGGCCGTTGCGGTTCTTGTCTCGGCCCTGGGAATGCCCCTGGCCTTGCGCTCCCAACCCCATGGCTCGGAAAGATCACCCCACTCTCCTGTCGGGAGAAAGCCTTGAAGAAGGAGCTGGGCAACGCGCGCGCTGTCAACTCCGGAACGGGCGGTCGAACGTGAGTTATTGCGAGCGCAGTCAATTGCGGCTCCTCGAGAGCCAGCCCCAAATCCTAGTAATGTGCGGGTCGAGCTTGGACGGCCATGCGAACCCTGGTCTTATAAGGCCGACGGCAGCCTCGGTGCGTGGCACGCGCCTCGCCGGCCGTCACCGTGCTGCGGACGGTTTCTTGGCGAACGTCGCTGCGGTTGCCGGCGCGGAGCTCGTGCAAGCGGGTTGCAGGCCGCGCACCTGTCCGGCACGACGACCGACGCAACTGCCAAGTTCCTCGTGGTTTGTGCGAGACCCGGCCTTGAGCCCGACCGGATGGAGCGAGCGATACTGATCCACGTAGGCGCCGCTTTACAGCCGCGTCAACTTGGCATGCGCCAGCGCGCGCTGATAGGGCGTCAACGGAGCATGATAGCGCTTGATTACTTTAGAGCATTTTCCTACCTGACGGAATCGGAAGTGATTCGCTTGCGGGAAATCGTGATTCACTCTGAGGGCTGGTGATGAAGGCCAGCCCCATCGCTAAACCGCTCTCGCCGGACCTTCGCTTCGCATAATTCGGCTGTGGGCAGCCATTGATCGTCCGGATCGGAACTTTCCGTCGGATGGTCGAATAGAATCCGGCACGGCGCCGCCGCCTACCGCCGCTCGCCGCGGCCCCTACGTCGACGAGCAAGCGGTCGATGGTTGCAGGGGTGATCGCGAAAACACGATCACGATCTGCCGGGCCAGGCTTTAATCGCCCATGTTGCTCAAGGCCCGGCAGCAAGATCGGAATCATCACGTTGAGCCGCTTGCCGCATACCCGGTCCAACGCCTCCCATAGCGCCGTCATCGCGTCCTTGATCGTCGCGCCACATCTACGTCTGCGCTCTCGCGGTGCCTTGACCTGTCAGGCCCAACCGCCCCGTGTTGCCGGAGTGCGGGCCTGCGAGGGCCTCACCACCCTCCTCGATCAACGCACGCAGCTTCGCGCGCAGCGGTACCTCGATTTTGAAATAACTGACGAGCGGCACCTCTCGTGCAAGACGAACAAGAATCGGCACCGTCAGCGTCACGCCGCTGAGCGGTGCGTCCTGGACCATGATCGCAATAGGGGCTGCTTCTAATCAAATCTTCTCAGCCTCGATGAGTCCATCAAGAACGTTCAATGATTCGAACAGATAGTAGGATCCGAAGATCGTCTCTGCATTGTTGGCCGAGTCCTGGGCGCGTGCATCGCGACGTTTATTGAAACAGGCGCCGACCAACATTCCCGGCGGGCGGGGATCGTCCGGATTTGTTGGCGTCAGATAGGTCTCGATCAGGGCCTTTGCCGTCCGTTCGCCTGCCTCACGATATCTGACGCGCAGTGCCGCCGTCGGCGCGAGCCGCGCCAGCTTTAGCAGCGCCGAGCACGTGATTGCAGTTGCCGCCGTGTCCGTCTCCGTGTTGGGAATGTCAGGATCATCAAAGTCCCAGAACGCGACCATGCTCGCTGGCACGTGCGAAAGCCACCAGTCCGCTCCCGCCATCAACTGCTCCATCCAGCGCGTCTCATGAGGATGGTGAGCAAGCGCGATCGCCGCATAGACGAGCCCCCAAGCTTGCGCCCTGCCCCAGACACTCGTGTCGCTGAATCCCTTGTGGGTGAAATGGCGGACTATCTTGCCGGTGGACGGATTTAGCTCACTCGATTGAACGATTGAGCCATCGGAGCGCATATGAATGTCGAGCACGCGCGTGGTATGGCGCGCCGCAATGCCAGCGTATGAGGAATCGCCTGTCCTTGCGGCGGCCCAATACAGAAGCGGGACTGCTTGCAGAGAGTCGATGCTGCTGAACGAATTGCCAACATCTTCTGCTTCCTCCGCATCGCGGCCTAGCGGAATGAGGCCAAGCCGGCAATCGAATTGCGTCTTGAGAGAGGTGGCGGCATCCAGTGCCAGGAGAGCTGCGTCCTTGTCTTGACACAGGACGTCGCCAAGAGCGACCCCATAGTAGAACCCAAAGCCCTTGAACGCCGTTTGCAGCTGCGCGCGCGGCTTCAAGCGGCTGCTCCAGAACCGAGCTGCATCGAGGTATTTCGCCTCGCCAGATCGCCGCGCGAGCAGCCACAACATACCCGGCCATGCGCCACCGGTCCAATCGCCGTCCGGCGTGGTCGTCCATTTGCCGGTCGAGCTGTCTGCCCAATGCGGAAACTCTATTTTCATCGCGGCAAGCGTCTGATCGACTCGTGCTTGCATCAGGTTTATTGCGTGTGCCCAGCGCGACTTGCTCATATCCGATACTCCTTTGCCACTTGCCGAAATCCCAGGGCATCGTTCCCGGTGCTAACCGTCCAATGTCCGACCGATTTCGCTTCGGCCGAGCCGATGGCTTAAGCGGGTCAGGAGCACGCAGCCGCGTTCTCGAGCTATCGCTCCTGATCACGAGCAAACGCCCAACGGCTATCCGCCTCAGCCCGATCGTCACGCGCATGACCAGTGTGTACATGCGAGCATGCCTGCCGTGATGCGCGTTGGGAGCGTCATCAAGCGGCGCGCGAGGACGTAAAGGCGCCGACCGCCCCCTTCCTGGAAAGGTCTTCAAGTTGGTGGTCGTCGTAGCCGAGCTCTTTGAGGATTTCCTCGGTCTGAGCCCCAAGTTTCTGAGGCGGCAGTCGGACTTCCGGCAGCTTGCCATCATAGCGCACGGGATGGCTGACGAGCGTGATCGGCGCGCCCGTCGCCCCGCGGACGACCTGGAAGTTCTTGTTGTGCACGACCTGCGGATCAATCACGACATCTGCATAGTCATTGACCGCGGCGTGCCAAATTCCGTGGGCCTCGAACAATGCGATGCATTCGGCCGTCGTGCGCTTTGCGACATTTGCGGCGATCGCAGCGGATGCCTCGTCGCGTCGGCGATACGCCTCCTTGTCTGGAACGCGCTGATCGGCCGGAACGTCGAGCGCCTCCGACACTGTGCTGAGAGACCCAAGAGAAATCGCCATATGACCGTCACGCGTCGGATAAATGCCGTAAGGCGCACCGTAGTACCAACCGGAGATCGGTCCCGGCTGACGGACATCGTCAGGCCGCTCGCCGTTGAGGTAACAAGTAAAGGATTCCATCTGCAGATCGAGTGCGGCAGACAACAGGCTGACATCAACCCGGCACCCCTGTCCGGTGCGCGTTTTCCTCACAAGCGCGGCCAGAATGCCAGCCGCAAACAACGCAGCACCATGGTGGTCGACCGCTGAAACACCTACGGCCCTTGGACCCTGCTCGCGGCTTCCAGTAATCGTGGCCAGCCCCGATATTGCCTGCACCAGTAGATCCTGACCGGGACGGTAGACGTAGGGCCCATCGGGACCGTAGCCTGAGGCCGCAGCATAGATAATTTGCGGATTGATCTTCTTGGCGTCCTCGTAGCCGAGGCCAAGCTTGTCGAGAACGCCGGGGCGGAAGTTCTCAGTCATGACATCCGAGGTCGCGATCAACTTCCTGGCAATCTCAATGGCTTCAGGTTTCTTCAGGTCGAGCGTGAGACTTCGCTTATTGCGGTTCCCGGTGAGCAGCAGCATGGATTGCCCATCGACCCGCTTGTCTGCTCCGCCCCATTTCCTCTGAAAGGCGCCATCTGGTGGCTCGACGGCAATGACGTCCGCCCCGAGATCGGCGAGAAACTGCGCAGCCACGGGGCCCATCAGGAAGTGATTGAAGCTCAGGACGCGAACGCCCTTCAAAAGATCGACCATGGTCTCGCTTTCAGTTTTCTTGGATCAGAGGTGTTCTATTTGGCCCGGCCTCTGAAATCGATTTCAGAAATAAGCATCATGATCTGCAGAGTCAAGCAAAATGGCCGGCCTGCCAATTCAGCGCCTGCCCATGTACCAGAGTTCCACTGGATAAGACGGATCGGGCGTATACAGAGCTTGAGAACGCTGGCTGTCCAATGTTCTAACGTGGATCGGACTCATGCCATTGACTGAGCGACCAGACCGGATGGATAAAAAACCAACAATCGAGCCCAAAGGACGCCAGCAACCGCGCGTGAAGATCGAAGATGTCGCGCGAAAGGCCAATGTGTCCCCTGCGACCGTGTCGCGCGTCCTCAATCATCCCGAAATCGTGAGACCGGAGCTCCGGGACAAGGTGATGCGGCACATCACAGACCTGTCCTACACGCGAGACAGCGCGGCGAGAGCCTTGAAGTCGGGACGCATGCGCACCATCGGAGTCATCGTTCCGACGCTGGCGCTCGGGATCTTTGCCGAAGGAGTTGAGGCGCTGCAGAACCGCCTCAGCGAAAGCGGCTATACGCTCTTCATCGCGAATTCCCAATATGATCAGCGCCGCGAACTTCAGGAACTGCAGAGCCTCATCGAGCGCGGCATCGATGGAATTGTACTGGTCGGAGGCTCCCATGGACGTGAACTGAGGGCTCTGATTGAACAAGCCGGTGTGCCTGTGATCACGACCTATGTTTCGAAGGCAGTTGGCGGTATTCCCGCGATCGGAATCGATAACGAAAGCGCCACGCGCGAGATGACCGAGTATCTGTTGCGGCTTGGACACGTCCGTTTCGGCGCGATCGCCAATGTTGTTGCTGCGTCCAACGACCGGTCCCGCGCGAGGCTCGAGGGCATTCAGCGCGCTCTTTCGGACGCCGGCCTCCCGCTCAGGCCCACCCAGATCATTAAGGCCGACTATTCGCTTGCCCAGGGTCGCAGCGCTCTTCGTCAGCTCCTCACCGACCACCCCGACACGACGGCGGTGATCTGCACCACCGACACCCTTGCCATCGGTGCAATGGCAGAGGCCCGCAAAATTGGGGTCGCCGTGCCGGCTACGCTTTCCATCACAGGATTTGACGATGTGGAGCTGGCGGCGCAGATGGACCCGCCGCTCACAACAGTCAGTGTTCCGGCAGCTGAAATTGGCCGAGGAGCCGCCGATTATCTGATCAATGCGATCGCTGGAAGCCCACTTCCCAGGAGTGTCCTGTTGCCCTATCGACTGGTCATGCGGTCATCGACCGGGCCGCCGAGATCTAGCGAACGCCCACCGCGTCGCAGGCGCAGCCCGGGCTGAAGCTGTCGCGGCCGACGCGCTGTCACTGAAATCGATTTCTCCAGCCTTCTGCATTCTTCCAAGGCTCTGGCGGCTGCCACGCTGCGCGAACATATGACTGGTGGCGGCACAAAGTGGACGTGGCTGAAACATGCCGCGGCCGTGCTGCCCGCGAAGCGCTGGAGCGAGAGAAAGGAGAGCAGCTCACACGACGTTTTCCCCTTCTCAGTGCTCGCGCTCGGTGTGAACGGAGTGGACAGGCGCATGGTGGTGAATGGCGCCAAGTTCGTGCAGCTTATGATGCAGACGATGATGTGCAAGCTGCAAGGCAGCTCGCAGCCGCGAGTGCCGCGCTTCGTCAGTCCTGGGAGCGAGCGTATCCATATAGGCGATCGATCCCTCGATTTGTGCAAGAATCGACACCGCGTCCGCAGTGGCAAAGACCGGTTTGTCGCCGACTTTGACATACACCGCACTGGTGTGGGCCGCGATGTCGGCCTCGCGCCCCGCCACACTGCCTCGAACGCGTATTGCGATCCAACAGGACTCGGTGATGCGCAACGCGAGCCGGCCGTTGCACGACAACTCGCTACATCGAACTTCATCGATGACGATGCCATTGCGGATCACCTCCACCCGTGTTGGCGCGACGCTGACCGATTCGATCCGCCAGTCGATTGTGATGGTGCCACCCGAAGGAGGAAGCGCGATCGCGCTCCCGGGGCGACGTCCTTCCACTGTCACCTCAACGAGCGGCCCGACTGTGATGAACGTGTCTCCGCTGCGCACGGCGTCCATCCAGTTGCGATACGTGAAATCGCGCGCACCTAGCTGCACATAAGTCCGCGAGCCTCCGAGGAGCGCGGCAGCGTCCATCTTGTCGGAGCCGGCGACCAGTGGCAGATGGTAACCGATGTTGAGGTAACGGTACCAGTCAGCCAGACCAAATGCGCTGATCTGCGCAGTCCGCGGGTTGAACGACATCATTTCAATGGCATCGACCAGGCCGAGCACGATGTCCGCCGCCCGCTCGGCTTGCGGATTGGGAGCATGCGGCATCACGACAAGGCCCCCTTGCTGGCGGCAGCGCTCCGCCCAATCGGCCATGGTCGCTTCCAGAGGATCGCCGATCGCAGCCTCGTTGGGTCCGCCGCAAGACAGGGGGTTGATAATCTCGCCTTCGTAGCCGAGAAGCGATATGTGTCCTAGGACTTGCATACGGTTCTCTGTGCCGACGCGAACAAGGAACTCTCCGTCCCCGCCGAAGTGCTTTGCCCCGAGCGTCGTGCGCCCGTCGAAATCGGCCACGTTGGTGAATAGCTCGCCCCATTGTGCCGCGAGCAGGTTGACGACGTTGACCCCCTCCGCCTTGCCCTCCAGCAGGGCTGTGTGCGGGCTCAGGAAATGGACGTGAGTATCGGAGCTGACCCAGCCCTGTTCGCGCCAGCGCAGCACCCTGTCCAGCTCGAAGGTGAGTTCCTCCGTGGTCGCGGTGACTTGGACGATACGGCGCAGAGGCCGCACCTCGAAGCCCCTGCTGATCTCCACGAACACGGGCCCGATCGGCAAGTCCGCCTCGCAGCTGCCATCCACATAGGCGTACTGGTTCAGCCCGTTCGTAAACTCCCCGGCGAAGTCTTCGAATCTTCCGGTATTGACCTTTCGGTGGTGCCCCTTGGGCGGCAGATACTCCCCATCCGCGCCATGCACATGCAGGCGCGCGGCGACACGCACGCCGTTGCCCTTCTCTACGATGCGGATTTTGACGGGCCTTGTTGCCGGCGCGATGGGCACCACCTCCAGCGAGGTGTCTCGTGCGTTCCCGGCAGCTTCCAGCGACCGAAGATCGGCAAGGTGCAAGCGGCCGTCGTCGGAGCGTAGGTACAGCCTTGCGTCGGGATGGGCGGAGTACTCGACGATGACCTCGTCCTCGGAACGCACCGGCTGCACGTCGTGCTTGTCACCGAGCCAGTCCGATCTCGCGTAGTCAAGCGCCGCGCGGGCGGAGATCACCGTGCCGAGATCCATGCCGATCTGTTCGCCCCGATGATCGACGTCGAGCTCGCCAAGTTTATTCAGATGCACTCCGGGCAGTAGCCGCATCTTCAGCTTGCGACGAGCCTGGAGGCGCAGGGGATGCTGGGTGAGCCTTGTCGTGGTCACCGCAAAGACAAGAGAAACTTCTTGCTCCGCTCGCAGGCTTAGCGCGGTGAGCTCCTTCTCCGGATATGGATTTTGGAGCGCATAAAGCCACAAGTTCTCCCCTTGTCGATCCATGCGCCCCGATTCGGTGCGGGTCTCGCCATGGAAGAAGCTCGCGCCCGCCGTTCTGCCGAGTGCGCAGTTTTCGCCGGTGCTTGCGTGCACGATGGGCCCCCGTAATGGCAGCGCCGCGAACGGGCTGGCGCTCCAGGAGATATGGTTCTGCTGGACCGCGAACCGACGTAGCACCGGCACGTCGGCCTCGGTGCTGTCGACGTATCGGAGCACGTATGTCGACACCCGATCGCCGAGCGAATTGCCTTCCACAGGCAGCGTTGCCGGCCCGATCTCCCCGAAGCCTTGAGGGCTTACGGGTGGGCGGTCCGCGACCACTTGCACAAAGAGCACGTAGCTGGCCAATGTGGGCGGCAGCGCGATCACCACAGGAAGCCCCCCGGGACGCAAGGCCAGCACATCCGCTTCGGCGTTGGCGCCGAATAGAAACGGGATGCCTCGATACGTCTGAGGCCCTCGAAGCGAATCGATCCAGCCGGTGTCGCCTGGGCGGCTGCCGAACCCCTCATCGAGTTCCAGGCGACCGGCGTTGAAATATCGCTGCAAGTCGACGGGCGCGAAGTGCGGTGACGATGGCGTTTTCATTCGATGGACTCCAGTTCATGGACGTCGTCGCCCATAAGCGGCCCTGGATGCGATGAGGACTGCTCACGTGTCCCGAAGGCGCTCGTCCCAATCCCATGCTCTTGCCCAGCATCAAGAGATACTCGCCAGTCGACATGCTTTGCGTCTGATAAGGAAGGCTTTGCCTCTGCTGGGAGGCGCAAGCGGCAGGCAGAAGGCGTTCAGTCACCGATGTAGACGCGGCCACGCCTTTTGGCGAAGTGGTAGACCACCACGCTTAAGAGCGCTATCAACGATCCGTAGACAGGAAACATCCAGGCCATGTGCTCGCGTTGCAACCACACAAGAAGATACGGTGAGGTCCCGCCAAACAATGAGACGCCGAGCGCGTAACCGAGCGCTACGCCCGTGGTGCGCACGGCACGCGGCATCAGCGTGGTAGCGATGAAGTTATAGAGCGCCATGTTGAACCCCACGATGGCTCCGCCGAATACCGTGACAAGGAAGAACGTGGAGATGCCCTTCTCCGAATAAAGCAGCGTCAGGAAAAAGCATGGGATGAGCAGTAGGCGCAGCAGCGTGAACGCACGCGAGGGCCGCACCTTGTCAGCGAAGGCGCCAACAAGGGGGGCGGCCAACATCCAGATCAAGACCATCAGCGTCATAATTCCGTATACAGAGGTGCTATTCTCCTTGAACACCGTGTTCGCCATATTGGGCAGACCGGTGTTCCAGGCATAGTTGGCGATCTGCACCGATCCGATCACCAGGATGACCGCAAGCAGGGATAGCCGCACGCTCCAGAGCGTCTTCCACACACCGCCGGTGGTTTCCTGAATTCGCGACGACTCATCTTGGCGATGCATAACCCGATGGATCAAGGTCTCCGGTACCGACGTGCGCAGATAAATGACCAGTAGGCCCAGCACCCCGCCGACCGCAAAAGGTACGCGCCAGGCCCACTCGCGCATCGCTTCGGGGGCAACCGATGCGCTCACCAGAAACGCAACAAGGCTGGATCCAAGGTTGCCTAGCTGGATGAAAGTGCCACCGATCAGCCCCAGATAACGCCCCTCCTTTCCGGGCGGCGCCAGTTCAATTGCGATTGCATTGGCGACACCCGCCTCGGCTCCGGTAGCAAGCCCCTGAACAAGGCGCATGATAAGCAGCGCCACAGCCGCCGTGACGCCGATGTCCCGGTACGTCGGCAATAGAGAGATCAGCAGCGAGCAAACCGCCATCGCCGTCACCGAGATCATCATTACTCGCTTGTGGCTAATGCGATCTGCGACTGGGCCAAGCAAAGCCGCTCCCAGTGGCCGCGCGCAGAAGCCCGCCCCGTACACGGCTAGCCCCGCAAGCAGCGAGGTCGTGGGATCATCGGAAGGAAAGAAGTGCGGCGAGAGAAACGCCGCCATCACGCCGTAGACGTTCCAGTCGTACCACTCCAGCGCTACGCCCCCTCCGAGGCCGACGGTCATCCGTCTGTTCGCAATCTGATTATCAAGCTGAACAGATACGGCACTGGGTTGAGCAATAATGTTCATGTGTCCTCGAGCTCAGTCAATGGCGTTAATGATGCCGCGGTCAAGCAAGGACGAGCAGCCGCTCGCTGGCTCTACTGCGCGGAGTGCGGCGCTATCTAAGATAAACGCGACTTGAGCGGGCCGGCTCGTAGCGGTGAAGGCGCAGGCGCCAACGGGTACGCGGCATGCCGCCGATAAGGCCGTCTTGGTTCGCGATTTCGCAAGTCGTGCGGCCGCACGACCGGCTCTTGCATGACCTTAGTCAAAGAGATCGCGAGCGGCGATTCCGATCTGTGCAGCCGCCCAAGAGCAGACGCCACCGAACGCGCTGCGTACAAAACGCGCGCGAGCCCGTGTCCCATTCCCATGGTTTCCATCCCTCCTGTTGCCAAAGCGCACTCGTGAAGAAGCTGTTGTTCTTGTTGGACGGCGCCGCGCTACTACGCCGTCATCTGGCTAAGAAAACATCGCAGTTCTGAAATCGATTTCATAAACGTAGGCGCTCTAGATTCCGGAGTCAAGCGCGGAAAATGCTGCCGCTAAACCTTCTCTCAGTCTGACCAGCATTTTTTTCTTGAGCAGCCAGAAACTGCTCGAAGCCTGGTCAGTCGGATTGACTATAAAGAAGCATGTTTTGCGTGGAAAACGATTTCAGTCTATAGGCTGCCTTTCTGACTTCTTTCAGGAGACACCCTCAATGACCGGCAAGCCCGATCTCATCCTCTCGACCTCTCCCAGGGCCCATGTGCGCGTTGTGACGCTGAACAGGACGTCGAAACGAAACGCCTTAAGCAACGACCTGATCGCACAGCTTGGCGCGAGCTTGCGGCAGGCTGCGCTCAATGAGGATGTTCGTTGCGTCGTCCTTTGCGGGCACGAAGCCTTCTTCTCTGCCGGAGCCGATATTAAGGAGATGCAGCAGCGCGGGTTTGAGGCAATCGACAATCCCGCGAGACGTTCTGCGTGGCGGGACATCGCCAATTTTCCAAAGCCTCTTATCGCCGCGGTTGAGGGAATTTGCTTCGGTGGTGGTCACGAATTGGCCTTGCTCGCCGACATCGCCATAGCAGGCGAAGGAGCGCGGTTTGCACAGCCTGAAATCAACATCGGGATTTTGCCAGGCGACGGCGCAACCCAGCGTCTGACGCGCGTGGCAGGCAAATCTCTGGCCATGCTGATGATACTGACTGGCCAATCGATTTCTGCCCGTGCGGCGATGCAGGCCGGCCTTGTCGCTGAAGTCGTCGAAAGCGGCCAGGCACAGGCGCGAGCGCTCGAGATCGCCGAACTGATCGCCCAAAAGCCGCCGCGTTCGACTGAGCTCGCCAAGGTGGCCGTTCTCGCCGCCTTTCAGACCACCCTGGACGCCGGGCTCGAATTCGAGCGCCAGGCAATTCGAGGCGCATTCGACACTGCTGACCAGCAGGAAGGAATGAACGCGTTCTTCGAGAAGCGATCGCCAAACTATCGTGGAAATTAGCCGTCGCAATCCCCGGCCTTCGCTGCTGCCGGCGCTCCACATGTGCCGGTACCGGCCCACGATGCACCCGATTAAGCACTCCTTCGGATCGACCAGGCCAACGCTGCGATCTAGAATTCTGTCGTGCCCACCCCTTCGAGCACCAATGTATATTGAACTTGCAGCCTGTCAGGGACCATCTCGGCCGGTGCGCCCGGACCTTCCTGCGCAAAGGTCAAAGCCCCTCTCGGTCGAAGTGGACTAAAGGTGTGGATTGACTAGGCTAGGTTCTCCGAAACGATTTGGAGCCGTTCAAGCGCGGCGAGAAACTCGCAGAGTGAATGTTGCGGCTTGTACTATTAGGAGAAACATTCTGGTTTGAAGCCCATATAGGGACGCGGAGCAGAGCATGATCGTAATCGACCAATATTCACTCGGCGCGTTGCCGATAGAGATGTACTTCAACGATACCTTACTTAGCCAAGGGACCGGCTTCGTTTGGATCGACGGCGACAGCTTTTTCTTGATCACGAACTGGCACAACGTGTCTGGACGAAACCCGAACACAGGCAAACACCTATCGCCTACTGCTGCAGAGCCCAACAGGTTGAGGATTTGGTTCAACACTAAAGGCGAGATGGGGAACAAGACCGCAAAGTTCATACCGCTGCGTGCAGACACGGGGGAGCCGACTTGGTTTGTGCACCCCGAGCACGCAAGGAATGTTGACGTAGTTGCACTTGCGCTAACGGCTTTCGCTGACGTGGAAATGTACCCAATCAACGAGATGGAAAGCTCCAACCTTCAATTAAGCGTTGGCATGGATGTTTACGTGCTGGGGTATCCGTACGGCCTTGGTGGAGCTGGATTGCCCGTTTGGAAGCGCGGAAGCTTCGCGACGGAACCAGGAATCTCGCCTGCCATTCAGCTCCACATGTTTATAGACACGGCCTCGCGCCCGGGGATGTCCGGCTCTCCAGTCATTCGAAGAAGCTGGTCGACGCATCTTTTGGAACAAAATGCAATCGAGATGGGCGCACCCATCGCCACTCGGTTTGTCGGGGTCTACTCCGGAAGAATGTCCTCCAGCGACCCGCTCGATGCTCAGCTAGGCATTGCTTGGCCGGCGTCTTTGGTCCCGGAGATCGTTTCTGGTCGCAAGCACGACGATACCTAATCCTAAGACTGTCTTGCAGGAGGGGCCGGCGGTACTGCAACAGCGCCAAACGGAAACTAGTCTCGCACCATGACTTTGCTCTTTCGTAGCTTTACCTTGATGCGCTTGCGGAGCCGATTACATACCCCGAGCAAGTCGTCAGCATGAGGCCGAGTGTAGCAGCCGGTTTTGATGTATCGGGCACCGAACACTAGATCGAGATCGCACATTCCGATCACGGCCATGTCCTTCTTTGTGATGAAAAGCTTGTTCTCCTTTGCCGCCGTGGCCAGCGCGGGCAGGCGGTGGCCGAAGTCACGGGAGCTTAGCTGCGCGACTGAATGCGTGAGCCGAAGAAACGACTTCAGGAACAGCTCAATCGTATGGAAGTAGAGAAGTTGGACCGGCATAGATGGGTGTGTTCCACGGAGATTGAGCTTCTCCAGTTCTCGTGCTGCGAGATGGTACGAGCACGCGGTGTTGTAGAGGCCCATTGCTGTCGTGCGGCGCTCTTCGTCCGCAATTTCTTCGGGTGTCCGCTCTTTCTTCACGTCAGGTCTGTCTGTCTATGGCACTTCAAGCAGGATATTTTCGCGCCCACGGTTGGCCGCCGTTCTGCCTAAAGTTCCTGTCCGACAGCTGCCGGGTGACTTCTGCGGCGATGTATTGGGCTCCCATCACAATATGACCAACGGCTACACGCGCGGGCTGCTCCTTAGCGTATCGGTGACGGTGTAACCAGCCTGTTCCAACTCGTCAGCGATACCTGCATAAGCCCGCAAGAGCCCGGCCGTGGCTTTGTAGAGAGCCGCCCGTTGCGGCTCTCGCTCTTCAAGATCGGTCGCGATTTCGGTGTTGCCGCAGAAGTAATGGATGGATAAACTCTAGTTCGCCTTGCGGTGGTTCCACCGGCTCACAAATCAGAGCAACGACTTCGAGAGCGCTGTCGAGCCGCTCCTTGCCCTTTGTGAGCCTATCTTTGAGCAAGACCTCCGGTTCAGCTCCGCCGGCGCTGTGATCGAGCTCCGACGTATAGACCGCAATTGCGTTTTCGACCTTCTTGAAGAGATCCTTGTAGTCGACGATATAGCCGAAGTCCTTGTCTTCTCCATCCAGGCGGTTTGTCCGGCAGATTGCCTGGAACAGACCATGGTCCTCCATCGACTTGTCGATATAGAGGTAGCTACAGGGTGGCGCATCAAAACCCGTCAGCAGTTTATTAACGACAACGAGCAGCTTCATGTTAGCGGGTTCTTTAACGAACAGCGCCTTAGCTTGCTCCTAATATGTTTCTGTCCTGGACATTCCAGGCTTGGCCTCAACGTCCTTTAGTAGTTCGTTGTAAGTATTGTAGATGAACTGCTTGTTTCTGTGTTGGCTCCAGTCTCCTCCTTCGTCACATCCTGTGCTTGAGGATTGTAAGAGGTCACTACGGCACACTTGCCCTTGAAGGGTGTTTTCTGGAGTAGGGCAAAGTATCTGCACGCGTCGAGAATGCTTGAAGCAACAACGATCGCATTACCACGTTCGCTCGATAGGCGCGGCTTGACGCTAAAATCGAATACAATGTCGGCGACGACCCGATCCATGCGCGACCGTGAGCTGAGCACGTTCTGCATAGTGCCCCACTTCTTCTTCAACTCGTCTTTCTGCCAATCGTTGAGCGCCTTGGTCTTGGCGTCGAACCATTGATCGATCTTGTCCTCTGAGCCGAGACGCTGGTCGATATCGCGGGCTTCATAGACAAGATCAAGGACCACTTTGTCCTCGACGGCTTGCTGACGTAGCGATTCCAACGGTAATTCGCTCGCAAAGTTGGGGCAACGTCAGTACTTGCCAGTCATCGGGAAAGACTCCGATCGCTGTTTGCTGGCTGGCGTCGGCAATAGACGGCTTATTTGGTTGAAGGTTCAGCACTTGAACCCCATGCGCTCGAGGTTTTTGTTCACCTTCGCTTCAATGTTTGCTATGCAACCAGCCAATTCAGGCTGTCAATCGGCGTTCGACTGGGACCCCCTATCGGCATCCAAAAGGGACCCCTTTGATCGGCGTGCTCTGCTGGGAGCGCTCGGGTCGTCGGAGCTGGTC
>NZ_JADPKL010000143.1:0-41498 GCF_023073935.1 Bradyrhizobium sp. 147
TTTCTACTCCGCGGGTTGCAGGTTCGAGTCCTGCCGGGATCGCCAAATTTGCAGGCCGAAAAGCCAAGCAGAACCAAGGCTTAGTAGCACCGTGAAATTTTATTAGTACACGGACCGACTAGAACGGATGCCGGACAAAGTCGGCCGATGCCGACGCAACACGGGCAAAATTACCGAACTAATTCCCGAACTGATTTCGCACAGCGAAACGCGCGCGGCGCTGGTATACCGCGAATTATACACGCTGCGTGTAGACACATAGCGCATTATGCGCTATGCGCGAGATCCCGGCGTGCTGCTGCGCCGGCGAACCCAGGATCTCGAGCAATGGCAAAACCGAAAATCGAAAACGTTCACGTCGACAGCGTCAACAGCGACGCGTTCAGCGACAAGTTTGCGATCGGCTGGACGATCGGCGCCGACCGCTTCCACATTTGGGCCGTGCAGCAGCGCCGCGACCGCAGCCGGATCCTCGAGGGGATCATTTACAAAAACTCGATCGCGAAGCATGGCGAGCCCGGATATTTCCACACCCGCCAGCTCGATCCCGACAAAAAGGCGCAGGCCGCTATCCTCGCCGAGGTGCTCGCCGCCGTCGACCGCGACGACCTGGTCGCCAAGGCTCGCCAGGCCGCGCGCAGCAAGATCGAGCGACACAAACGGATTGCCGAGCTTTCCGCCCAATTGTCGGCGATGGAAAAGGAAGTCGTCGCGACCTGGATCAAGGACGGTGGCACGCCGCCGGCGGAATTCCGCGACCGCTACAACGCCGCCTCGCGCGAATTCTCGAAGCTGCGCGCCGAGAGCGCGGCGGAGCTCGCGCAATGACCTATCCCGTTCCGTTTGTTTTCCCGATCGAGGCCGGCCGCCCCCTGCTCGTCATGAGCTGCTCGAGCACCAAGCGAAAGGTCGTCGCCGGCGACCTGGTGCGGTTTTCGTATCTCTACGACGGCCCGACCTGGCGCCAGGTGCGCGCCTCGGGCTTTCCGCTGACCAACGTCGCCGCGATCTCGGCACTGTATGGCTTTCTCGAGCCAGGCATCGCGATCGAGACCTATGACCGCAAGATGGACGACAAGGCCGCCGAGCGGATCTGCACGACCAGCAATCACGTCTGGCGCCTCGAGCAGGCCGTGCGCCAGGCCGGCTCGGCCTTCATTGTCGGCGGCGAACTCTATCGCCGGCTCGGCGAGGCGATGCTGCGCCAGGCGCCGGATCTCGCCGGCGTCGTGACGTTCGCAACCGGATCTTACCTGGCGCAGCGCAAGCAGCTCGGCGCCTGGCTGCGCGAGCAGGCGGCGCCGATCGCCGCCGGCGCCGAGCTCGAGGCCGCGGCATGATCGAGGGATTTAACCTCGCCGCGACCGAGCGCGCCAACCGCATCAGCTGGCGCCGGCAGGCCTCGATCTGCCGCGCGCATCAGCAAATGCTAGTCGACGGCGCGCCCAATGGGCTATGGATCCGCGCGGTCGCCCATCCGACCGCGCTGCGGCCCTATTACGTGGTGATGCCGAGCGGCCGGATCCTCGAGCAAAAGTTTCCGCGCCTGCTCGAGGCCAAGTCGGCCGCGATCCTCGAGCTCGCGAAGGAAACGACGTGCACCGAATGACGCCCGACCAGGCCCGCGCGCACCTCGAGCGCCTCGAGATCTCGCAGCAGGCCTTTGCGCGCCTGGTCGGGATCTCGCCGCAACATTTCCGCAAGATGCTGCGCCAGGTCGAGCCGCTCGAGATCCCGCGCGCGGTCGAGTTGCTGCTGCGGCTGCTGACGCCAGCGAAGGTCCGGCGCCTGGTGCGCGAGCTCGAGGCCGACAGCGAATAGGATCGAACCGCCCCTGGCGCCAGGCGCCGGCGCGACTATATCGGCGGCATGCCCAAAGGTTTCGAGTTTTGCGTTCCGAAGGCCGCCAAGGCCGTGCCGGCCGGTCCCGACTGGATCCACGAAATCAAATACGACGGTTATCGCGCGCGCCTGGTGCGCGACGGCGAGGCCGTGCGGCTCGAGTCCAAGGCCGGCCTCGATTGGACCTGGCGCTTTCCCTGGATCGTCGAGACCGCCCGCAAGCTGCGCCAGGCGCGCTTTGCGATCGACGGCGAGATCGTCATTCTCGACGTCCGCGGGATCTCAGATTTCGACGCGCTGCATTCCGGCAAGCACAACGCCGAGGCCCAGCTCTACGCGTTCGACCTGGTCGAGCTCGGCGGCGACGATCTGCGCCAACTACCGCTGTTCGAGCGCAAGGCCGAGCTCGACAAGCTGCTGCGCCAGCGCGCCGAGGGGATCTTTGTCGCGCCGTTCGAGCCAGGCGCGATCGGTCCGGACCTGTTCGAGGCCGCCTGCCGTTTCGAGCTCGAGGGGATCGTTTCCAAGCATCGCGAGCGGCGCTACCGACCGCGGACCTGCGACTGGCTCAAGATCAAGAACCGCGCGCATCCGGCGATGTCGCGCCGGTTTGAATGAAACAGACCCGCGCCAGGATTCGCAGCGCGGCCCCGTGGTGCGTTAAAACGACCCCGGCCGCAGCTCCGCAGCCTCGCGCACGAAAAAACCCGCCAGGGACGCCCCTGGCGGGTTTCTCGCGAGGCCTGGTCAACCCTGCCCAGGCGCCGCCGCGGCCGGCCGCGCGGCAACAGCGCGCCGGCCGGATCTCACTCCGGCTTGAACAGCGAGGCGCTGGCCGAGATGCTGACCGACGTCAGCGGATTGTCGCCGGCCTCGGTCAGCACATCGCGCCAGCCGACCGATCCGCTCAGATTGACGCTGACATGCAGCGCCTCGTCGTCGACCAGCGCGTCGATCGCCGCGCCGGCATTGGCGAGCGCGGCCGCCCGATCGCGCGCGTGGATCGGCTGCGACGCGACCACCTTGTCGAATTCGGCGGCGACCGCGGCCTTGGCGGCCGCCTTGTTCGGCGCCTTGACGCTGAATGAATAACTCATCGGATATGCTCCTTTGGATTGCCGGATCCCGCCGGCGCGGATTTAGTCTCGATCCCGCCGGCGCCGGCGCATGCCGCGCTGCTCGAGGATGTCGGCCAGGCGGCCGCCGGCGAGCCAGAGGCCATAGACCGCCAGGATCGGCGCGATCAGCACCAGGCCGAGGCCGATGGCGAAAGCGCGCGCCAAGCGCCGCAGGAGGCTCATTCGACGCTGACCCTGGCCACCGCGCCCATGCCGAGCGCGATCGCGCCGGCGCGGCCGAGATCGACGCAGCGGCCGCGGACATACGGCCCGCGATCGTTGACCACGGCGCGGATGCTGCGGCCGTTGCGCAAGTTGGTGATGGTCACGACGCTGCCGAACGGCCGCGATTTGTGCGCGACAGTGTAAGGATCCGCCGCGAAGGTGTTGAACCTGGCGCCGGAGGCCGTGCGCCGGCCGTGATAGCCGTCGCCGACGCCATATTGCGAGGCTTGGCAGATCTCGGCCACAGCCGAGCTCGAGGCGATCGAGGCGAGCGCGATCGCCGCGATAAAAGCGGTTTTCATGTTTGGTGATGCTTTCGGTTTTGAGGGGCGGGAAAACTTTAGCGCTAGGAACCGCCGCCCTTGTCGGCTCGCTCGCTGCGCTCGATCCGCTCGAGCCGCTGCTCGAGGCGATTGAACCCCTCGCGCATGTCGCTTTTGATCTGGCGCACGCCCTCGCCGTGATCGCCCTTCGGCAGATACTCCTCGGCCATCTTGGCGCGGAATTCGAGGAGGCCAATCTGCATCGCGTGAATGTTGGCGCGCATCGCATCTAAGCCGACGCGATAATTGCCCTCGTATTCGTCGATGCGGCCGGTCAGCTCGGTCTTGAGCTTCTCGATCGCCGTCGCCGTGTCCTTGTCGAGCTTTGCGAACATGGCCGCCAGCCTGTTTCCGCCGCCGAACAGTTTCTCGCCGACCATGACCAGCATGGTCACGGCCGAGATGATGACGGCAATGATTGCGACGTTGCTGCTGCTTTCCAATTTCGATTTCCCAGCCGTTAAGAGGTTTGAGCCAGGATCATTCCCAGCCTGCGTTGAAGTTGAACGCTTCACTCAGGTCAGGATCTGCCGGCCGTTCGCAGCGACCGGCGGATCCGTTCGCGGCCGAGCTCGGTCCGCTAGTCGTCGTCACGCGGCTCGAGCAGCCGCTCGATCGCGCTGCGCGGCGGCCGCGGCGCCGGCGGCGCAGGCGCTGCAATCACCGGCGGCGGCACCGGCTCGAGCGGCAGCACCGCTGCAGGCGGCGCGGCCCGCGCCGGCAGCACGCGATCGCGGATCCGCCGCAGGATCCCGCGCCTGGCCGGCTTGGCCGGCGCAACCCTCGGCACAGGCGCCGCATCGAGCGCGGCCGGCCGCTTCTGCGGCCGCTTCCAATGACAGCCGCCGACGCCGCCCTCGAGCTGGCTGTCGATCCAATCCTGGTCATAGTCGCGCTGGCCGCGGACCTCGTATTTCGGCGCCTCGAAAATCCGGCACTCGCCGCCGGCGATCGAGGCCGGCCCTTTGCTGGCGCAACCGGCGAGCAGCAGCGCGATCGCCGCGATCGAAACAATCCTGATCAAGAGCACCTCCCCTCGGTTTGACTCCATTGGCCGCCGCGCTCGCGACATTCGCGCCAGGTCTTGCGCAGCTCTGTCGCCCGCCCGATCGCGCGCTTGTCCTCGGCCGCGATGTCGGCGAGCGCACGGTCATAGCCGGCGCGGAAAACCTTGTGATGCCAGATGCCGTATGCGCCGAGCGCAGCCAGCGCGAGCGATGCCGCGACGACCAGCTTTGTCACCAGGCTCGAGGCCTCGAGCAGCGCAAGCGCGCCCTTCAAATACATCATTGCCGTTCCCCCGTTTGCACGGCGAGCGTCGACGTCTTGATCGCGCGCCAAGAATTGTAAGCGATGAAGGCGAGGCCGCCCGCCCCTAACAGCAGCCAGGCGCCGACCGGCAGCGCCGCGATATGATCCCAGGCGCTCGAGACCAGGTTCGGATGATCGTCGACTACGTCGCGATGCTCAGTGAAGAAATCCCAGGCCTCGGAGACGTAACCGCTGACGGTCTGATAGACGGCGCCGGCGCCGGCGACGATCGAGGCCCAGAGCGCGGCGAGGAAATTGCGCCGCACCGGCGCGATCTCCGGCGCCAGCTGCGACAGCACTTTCGGATCCGCTTTCGCCCGCGCCTCGCTGACCGGACGATACCAACCCTCGGCCTCGGCCTTTCCGAGCTCGTCGCGCACCTGGTCGGCGATACCGTGAAACTCCTCGACCGACGTCGGCAGCGGCAGCACCAGGCCTCGATCGTTGAGGAAGGCGCCGAGCGCGCCAGAGGTGCCGCTGCCCCAGAGACCATCGAGCACGCCAGGCGAATAGCGCCGCGCCTTGAGACGCTTCTGCACCTCATAGAGCACGGGATCGCCGCGCACGTCAGGATCGAGCGGCTGCACGTTCGGCGGCGCGGCCGGCGAGCTCGGCGCGATCGGCGCCGGCGGCTCCTCGAGCTCGTCGACGGGCGCGCCGGTCTGCGGATGCAATGCCGGCGCCGGCCGGCCAAAGATCGGCGCCGGCGACGTCGGCTTGCGTCCACCATTGTCGACGAATTCGAAATGCATCGGATCCTTGCGGCCCTTGTACCAGCCGCCCCACATCGCACCCTGCCGGCAAAACGCATCGATCACGAACTGCGGCATGTTGCCCTTGGCATAGAGGCCGTTTTCCTCGGCGTTGAGATCGATCGCCGCGGCATAGGCATGGTTCGACCATTTGGTCTTTGAGCCGCGCACCATGCGATGATTGTAGGCGCCGGCATATTTCGAGACGCCAGCCGCATCGATCCGTTTCTGATCGCGGCCGCAAGCGTCCCAGATCTCATTGAGCGCGGCGAGCAGCGCGCCCGCCGCCTTGCGATGAAACTGGATCGCCTTGACGCGCTTCCCCTCGTAATACATTGCGAACGGCGGCACGACCGGCACCATCTGCGGCGCGATCTCGCCCTTGCCGGGATCGCCATAAAAGGCGTTCCGGGCGGCTTGCGTGTCCTTAGGCCAGGTCGGCACGGCAAATTCTCCTGATCAGCGGTTGAAAAGTCAGATTGCGCGAGCGCGCGCCTATTGCGCGGGTCAGTTGCGACAGCTAGAACGCGAGCCCTGCGCCGCACGCAATTATGCGGCCGGGATGGAATACGGCCGCGGAACACCCTCGGCGTCAGGAAATGCGAAGCATCATGTCATCTGCGGAGACACCGGAAGGCCCCGACACCCCACCGCCATCGAAAGAGGAAATTCAGCGAGGCGTTCGGATTTGGCTCACGGCAACGTCCCTGCTCGGTATTGCGGCGCTGACAGCGTTTCTATTGGTCAGCCGATAGCGCTCACGAAGGCGTCTCGCACCTTGATGTAGCCGGTATGGACCGGATGCAGACCGTCCGGCCCCAAGTCTGCGTCGCCGAGCACCGCATCGAGATCGACCAAAACGACGTTGAGCCCATAGCTTCGCGCCGTCATCACATTGTCGGCAATCATGGTCTTGAACCGAGTGTTACGCGCGGTCGAGGTGCCCTGCGCGGCATTTCCCGCCGCCGTGTAGTCGTGGGTATTGCCAACGACGACCAAGGGATCAGAGGTGACGACAGAGCCCGCGGTTAGGCCGGCGATCCAACACACATAGACGCCGTTGCTCGCTCCGGTCGCCGACACAACGGTCACGACGACAGTGTGCGACCCTGCTGACAATCCGGTAAAGAGCAGCGCAAACGGACCATAGCCGAACTTGCCAGGCACAACGCCCGACGACGGATAGCAGTTGAAGGTGCCTTTGTTGACACCATCGATGGTGACGCTGAATTGCCCGGCTTGTGACTGGTTCCAGTATCCAGTCAGGGCGACCGTCGTCCCGGAAACAGAACCGGTCAGGGTCGAGCCGTTCGTTGTGGATGTCCTGCCCCGAGCGTCTACAACGTTGGTCAAATTCGACCACGTCCCGCCTGCCGTCATGCTTTGCGCATGAACCTTGCCCGTGTCCTTGATCGCCATGTGCAGGACGTTGGCGAGGTGCGCCGATTTCGAATCCGCCTCGCGCGTCGAGCTGTCGAGGCTCAAATTCTTGTCATTGGTGCCGAGCCACATGACGCAGATATCGCCTGGTGCCGGCGTTTGCGCAAACGTTGCCGGACCTTCATCGGCACAACTGTACCCACCATCAGCAAAGTCGTTGATCGTCCAACCATAATAGTCGGCAAGTTGAGCGGCGGTCTCCATCATGAGCGAGTCACCGATCGCGATGACTCGCTTTCCATTCCACGTTTCTACGAAGCCCGCGCCTGCGTAGTCGGTTCGGAAGTGCTTGGAGACGGTCACGCAACGATTTCCTCAATAACCAGGGTAGTGCGGTTGACGCCGCCGAAAAGCCGTCCGCTTGCGTTGCCGTTAAAGCGTATAGGGCCCACAGCCGCACCTACGCGCACATGAACTGTTTGGGTTGTTGTTGCACCCGGAACAAACTCATGTTCAACCATTATAAGATTTCCAAACCCTGCCGGCTGAGTGCAGTAGCGCGCCGCTCTAGCGGCGGTTTCGGAATTTAGGAAAAGTGCCGCGATGATGTTATCGGCATTTGTCGGCGCGCACTCCCCGGAGAAGCGAACACGTAGTTTATTGGTTGTGCTTTTCGGCGTGATCGACGCTGCTAAAATTTCGGCTCCTTCGTCGCTTTGAGGAACTGTATCGTCAGTTGGAATGATTGCTGTGATTGAAGTGCTTGCGGTGTACTCGGCGTAGGCACTATCGATGATCGAACCAATCGGATAAGACACCGCGCCGGGCTGGCCGACGATGTTAAAATTCCAGTCTGCGAACGTGCCGCTGCCGTTGGTCTTGTCAATGTTGATGGTCAGCGTTGCTCCGCTCGCGTCTTGCGAGTACGCCGTGACAACACCCTCCATCCAGTTCGAAGGATTCGCCGCCGAGGTGGCGCGTATGCGAGCGCCGACCTTATAGAAAAGATCGATCTGCGTTACAAAGGCCTTCGATCCAGTTCCAATCGCCAGAGAAGTGACGCTTGTGCCGTTAGTTGCACCATGGACTATGAGTAGCCATTTCCCGGCAGCAAGATCGGCTGGGAATGTCCCTGACGTATGGCTGGCCAAACATTGATATAGAGAGCCGTTCACATGGGTAACTAAATCCGCGGGAGGACCGGCAACATAACTATGTCCCGTCACCCATGCTGCAGGTGTACCGTAAGGAACGGCACCAGTCGCACCCGTATCGCCCTTGCTCGCCAGCAACTGCCAATAGGTCGTATTCGGAGGCGTGTGGTTAGTGTGATCAAGCACGCAAACGTAGCTCGACCCACTGAGCGTCACGACATCGCCGACTTCATATGCGGTCGCGCCGCTCCACGCGCCCGTGAGCTGAAACGCCTTGAAAATGCCGAGGTAGACCCATGCGCCGCCAGTTTTGACCCACATCTTGCCGGTCGTCGGCTGCAACGCATATTGCCCATCGTCGCCAAGCGATGGATCGGGCACGATCGCAATGCTCGACACGAACACGAAAAAGCCGGTCGTGTTGAATGCCGCTACCAGTTTGTTGACCGTCGCCATTGCCTCGGCGCCGGCGAAGCGCTGCGGGGAAACCTGCCAAATCTTATAGGCAACGCCTGCCTGCGCGCCCCCACCCCAGGGCGGAATGACGAGATGCGTCCCATCTGTGACGTCCGAAATCACAGACTGGAAATTGCCTATCTGCAGGATATCGCCGGGCTTGGCGCTACCGTCATTCCAGATTGTACCAACACCCGTCACGGTCGTTCCGCCGGCGCCGACGCTGACAGTGCCGGTCGAATAGCTCGAAAGTGCAGTCATGGTCGTTGCCTTCAGGTTTCGAGGTTGAGCGTCAGGCGCGAGCCGTCCGGCCGCGCTGGAATTGCGGCAAGCATCGCGGCCGCCGTAACGTTGCCCTTGGACGCATCGCGCAGCGCCTTGCGATAGGCCACCCATGCGGCGCGATCGTCCTCCGCAATCGGATAATCCGGCATCACGTATTTGTCGGATGCCGCGAGCTCGGCGCGCACGGCCGCGCGCACCTCGTCGACCCGATCGGCCGACGCATCCGGCGCGTCTTTCGCGACGACCTTCCACGCCACGGCATCGAATCTTTGCCGGCGCGGATCGATCGGCTGGTCGTCGACGATCGCAACCTGGCAACCCGGATAGAGGCTAGTCTCGAAACCGTCACCATAGTCGGAACCGGATCCAAACGACACGATATCGCCGACCTCGGCGATCGAGCCATCGGGCCGAAACATCGCGCCCGCTTCCGTCACGAAATGAATATTCATCGCTTTGCCGCCATCGCAAACAGACATGCGCCGGCCGCGACGCGATCACCGCCGGATCCCGAACCACCGCCCGCCACGCCCGTGACCTGCACCGGAACCGACACGACACCACCGGTCCCCGTAATCGTGGTGGCGCCGGACATCGATCCGATCAGCGTCTGGTTTGCAGCCATGACGATGTCGAAGCCATCCACCTGCGAGCCATTGATGTACAATCGCCATTGCGTGTTCTCTGTCCCAGGGAGACCGCCGCCCACCGTGAATTTGTAGGTCACGTTTGCATAAATCGCGACGACCTTGCCGGACAGTCCCGTCGTGTCGATGCTCAATGTGCTGGACAAAAATGTCACGCCGCTAATCGGTATGTTGACGAGAGCGCCGAGCGTCTGCACGACCGGCACGGTCACCGCATTGTCGCCGATCTTGAATGATTTAACCGCAAGATCCTCGATCGCGCCATTTGCAGCCGTGATCGAATTGGCGGCCATCTTGCCGGCAGTCACCGCCTGCGCGGCCAGGTGACGCGTCAGGATATCGCCATCGAGATACAGATTGGCGCCGTTGATCCCGATCGCGGCGGCGCCATTGATGGTGCCGACCGTAAACACGGGCAATGGAGCGCCGCCGTTGTAGCCGGCCAGCTGCACCTGGAATTTATCGGCGACGACAATAAACGCGGAGGTCACGCCGCCGCCGTTGATCAGCTGGATCCCGGCGACATGGCCGTCGACGCTGGTCGTGACCGACCAGGCTGTGGCCGCATATCCGTCGAGCGTCGCGATCGCCTCGGCCGACTGCTCCACAAACGCCGTCGTCGATCCCCAGGTCGCGGTCGCAGTCGTCGAGAACGACGCAAACGCCGCCTCGGTCGTGACAGCGACGGTCCGAACGTCATCGATCTGTGCCAGAGCATCTTCGGAGCGCGCCGAGAGTTGTGAACGCAATTCCTGCTTGTCGAGCGGCGCGCGCGCAGCGATGTCGGACGCAATTGAGGCGATGCGGTTAATGGCCTCGGCGAGCTCGTCCTTAATCTGGTCGCGCAGCGTCGTGGTCGCATAGGTCAAGGCGGCGTCGAGCTCGGCCAGCGAAAATCGGACGTCCGGCGTCGTCACGTCGACCCAATCCGACCACAGCATGTCGCGCGGCGTGGTCGGCATGAACCGCCCGCGCACCTGGTAATCGGTATCGGGCAGGATCGACTGCGTGATGATCAGATTGCCCGCGATCGGCCGATCGGTCCGGCCTCGCGTCACGCTCGAGCCGTCCGCGGCAAGGCGCACCTCGAATTGCACCGCCGCGATGCCAGGCTGCACGTTCCAGCTGATCAGGATCGCCGGCCGGCGGCCGATGCCGTCGGCGTCGAGTAGCGTATATGGCTGCGCGTCGAAATTATCGATCAGCTGCGGCGCCGGCGGATTGGAGATGGTGCCGCCGCCCGTGACCGGCTTGAAATCGGCCCCGGTATCCCAATCGTAATCGGACGGATCGACCTCGGTCAGGCTCAACGTGACGTCGAGGTTGGTCTTGTCGATTGCGGCGTCGACGCGAAACTGCTTGGCGCTGTAGCCGTTGCGAACCGACGTCCATTCACCGACGTCGCCAGGCTCGACGATCCAGAACGCCGGCGGCAAGGTCAGCGTGTGCGTGCGCGCGCGCTGGCCCTCCTCGATCGCAGATTTCTGCAGGCGCTGCACCTGCTCCGGATAGGGCACGAAATCGAACGACGGATTCGCCATCAGGCGCCGGTTGCCGTCGCGCGCCTCGAGATCGGTCCGGTAATAGGCCGGCGCCGTTGCATTGTTCCAGCCCTGGTCGGGATCCGGATAGGTTGCCTGGATCCCGTTGACGCTGTCGGCCAGCGAAAAGAACGGCCTGTAAACCTGCGTTTCTGTCGACAGGATATCGTCATCGGAAAACGTGAACGTCGGACTATCCGGCGCGCCGACATGCACTTTGTAGAAGCCGCCGACCTCCGATAGCCGCCCCTGGCAACCCGTCAGCAGCGCCTCGATCGCGTTGGCCGGCTGCGCGCTGACATCGATCTGGCCGCCCGTGCGATAGGTCGGCTGCGGCCCGGTATCCTCGATCACCGTCTCGCGGCATTTGGCGATCTGCGCGATCCAATTCGAGACCGGCAGCCGCGCCGCCGTCATATTCTGCAGACCGTAGAGCCAGGCGCCGCCGTAAGAGAAGCCGCGCAAGATGTTATAGATCTGCACGGCCGGCAGGTCGTCGCCGTCGCCGCCCCAGGTCGCCGGATCGTTGTAGCGATGCGATCCGGATCCGCCGACCGTGGAATCCCGCGATGGATCATAGAGCGGCACGCCCGACAGCTCGAATTTGAAGGTCGGAAATCCGTTCCAGAGATCCTCGTTCACGTAGGCATGAACGATCGCGTAGCACATGCCTTTGCCGACGAAATTCGACGTATACGGCCGCTCGTCGGTCGAGCAATGCGCAACCGTGTAGGCATCGGCTGCGGTTTGCGTGCCGTTGTAGAATTTCACGAACAGATGCGCGGTCGGCGAGCTCTCGCCGTCGAGCAGCTTGATATATTCCGGCACCTGGTAGCCGAGATCCCCGACGCTGCCGAAATCCGCATCGCCCTCGGCGAGCGTCACCTTGGTGCCGTCGACCCAGAGCCCGACCAGGCGCTCGCCCGGCAGATCCGACAAGGCGATGACCTGCGTCAGGAAGGCATTCGGCGTTTGCGAGGTGCCGCCGTGCGTGTTGGCATACACCAGCGACCCCGCCGTGACGTGACGGCCGAGGCCGAACGACCGCGGCACGTCGCCGCCGCCGGCGATCTTGCCCTGGACGCCGAATGCATCCTGCTTGCCTTGCTGCTGCGGCTGTCCGGTCAGCGCACGCAGCGCATAGGACGTCGCGAGCGCCAGGCCGCCGGCAATGATCGACGTGGCGATCGCGCTGCCGGCAAAGAACGCGGCCGAGATCGCGGTCGCGATCGTGGTGAAAATCGCCATCAGAGCGCCTTCAGGAAATGCGTTTCCGCGACAAAATAGCCGCGGCGCAAATAGAGTTTTGCGACGGCGGGATCGTCGCCCATGCCGGCCATGCCGGCGAAGCTGCAGCCCTTTGACGCCGACCAGGCCTCATAAGCGTCGAGCATGGCGATCGCCGCGCGGCCGCGATGCGCCGGATCGATCCACCAGACCGTTTCGGCAGCCATCCAGACCGGCCCGAACGGATGCTCATAGGCCATTGCCAGCAACAGGCCCTGCGCGGTCCCGCCGACGTCGTGCACCAGGCAGCAGGCGTTCATCTCCATCATATCGTGATGCCGCAAAAACACCCGCTCGGCATAAGCAGGCACGAACGGCACGCGAAAGCCCGCACCCTCGCGGCGCGCAAAGCCCGCCGCTTCGTGCGAGTCGCGCAGTAGCTCGACCGCGCGCGCGACATCGCTGCGCTTGGCCTGCCGGATCATACGCGTCCCAGCACAGCGCCGGCGCCGGCGAGCGCACGCGAGGCGAGCGAGGATCCGCCACTGCCGCCGCTCTTGGAGCCGATCGTTCCGGGATCCTTGCCCCAGAACAGTTGCCAATCCGCAACCGTCGCCGTGTGACGCAGAAAATCGTCGGAGGCATCGCGCACCTTCTGCGAGGCATCGGATCGCGTGTCGGGATTGGATCGCGTCAGCTCCTGCGTGTTGCCCGTGCAGGTCAGCGTGACGTCGCCGGATCCGCCCTCTTTCGGCGTGGTGATCGGCGCCTCGTCGATCGTGCCGGCAAAGCGCGGGAAGGCCGGCGCGACCTGCGCGCGCGTCGCGGGATCGAACAGGCCGCGAAAGATCTGAACCCGGCCCTGCTTGCACTCATAGCCGCGCACCAGGTCATTGATCCGGTCCGACACCTGCGACAGCGTAACCGTGACGTGCTGCACGGTCAGGTTGGAGACCAGCGGCACGTCGGAGATCGAGATCAACCCGCCGGCGCCGTAAAACGTCCTGGTCGCAACCGAGCCCGTATCGGGATCGATGACATCGGCCGAGATGTTGCCGACGTCGGACCAATAGCCGTCCGTCACCGGGTTGTCCGTGACCAGATCCTTGACCACGAACCAGATGAAGTCGCGCGCGACCAGGCGCCGGTCGGTCAGCGCCGCAAAATTTTCGGCAGAAATGGCGCGCGTCATGCGACCGGCTGCCCGTCATAAATGGCGAACTCACCGCGCATATAGGCCTGCAGACCGGCCATGAAGGCCTCGGCCTCGGCGCGCGTATCGAACGCGCCGAACACCCGCTGCATGCCGTCCTGCGCGCCGGCGTCGGTCCTCGCCACGAAAAACAGAGTCATCGGATCTCGATCCCCTGAAATGAAACCGTGCCCCACCCACTGAGCGAGGCATCGGTCGATATCGACCCCGGCACCAGCGCCATGACGCAGGCCGGCCTGTAGACCGCGACGGCATCGCCGCCGGCGACGACGCCAGGCCAAATGTGCGGCCGCACCTCGAATTGCGCCGTCAGGCCGGCGCCGTCCGCGACCGCGGCCTCGAGCACCTGGTGCAGGTCGGTCCCGATCGCGAGATAATCGCCGACGCCAAAGGTAAAGCCGGCCGGAAGATCGCCGATCGCGATCGCCTTGCGGTTAGCGTTCACGGCCGCGAGCGAGGCCGAGACGCCGTCAAAACCGGCGCCGGTCGGCCAGGATCCGCGCGGATAGGCGATCGGATAAACCCTGGACAGCGGATAGGCGCGAAACGTGTAGAGCCCGCCCTCGAGCACCTTGAGCCGCGCGCGCCAATGGTCGAGCACATTCGGCGGCAGCACCTTGGATTGCGCCTTGAGCGTCCAGAGCGGCGGCCCAAGCTCCTTGACATAGGTGATGCCGGCGGCCGACCGCGACTGTTCCTGGCGCGCCATCAGCTCAAACGCCGTGGTCCAGCCGGGAAAATCGGCCAGGATCTCGAAAGGCTCAGCTCCGAGTGCCATTACAGGTTTCGCCCTTTCTGCGCGCGCTTGACCGACTCGACCACGATCGACGGCAGCTCGGCGCGCAGCTCGGCGAGCTGGCGATTGATCCTGGCCTCGGCGGCGTTGTCGGCACCGCGCGCGTCCATCGTGATATTGATCGGCACGCTGACGCCATTGCCGCCCATCTGCCGCGCGATATCGTTCGGGATCACCTGCGCGCCGCGCGGCAGGTTGACGATCTCCGGACCGTTCTCGCCGACGATCGCCGGTCCGCCTGGCGCATAATCCGTGCCGCCGGCGAACTGCGGAAACAGTTGCGATCCGACCTGGATCGTGCCCATCGCGCTGCCGCTGCCGCCACCGCCGAACAGGTCGAACCCACCGAACGCGCCCTGCAGCGATCGCATCAGCGGCCCGACTACCAGCAGCTTGATGATCACCTCCTCGATCGCGCGCAGCGCCACCTTGGCGAAATCGCCAAAGGCCTGGCCCGCGGTCTTGGTGCCGTCGATCGAATCGGCGATCGCCGCGGTCAGACCGCCCGAGATCGCCGAGGCGACTTGCCGATTAGCGTCGACCAGGCGCAGCGCCGCGGCCTGGCTCGAGGCCATCGCCGCCGGAATGTCGTCGCCATAGATGCCGCGCAGCTGCTGCGCGATCTGCACATCCTCCTGCGTCAGGAACGCCGAGCCGGCGCCGAACTTGATCTCGCTGGCAACCCGCGCTTTCGCCAGCGCCTCGCCAGCAGCGCCAGCCGCGCGCGAGATCTCGTCGATCTTTTTGGCGACCTCGCCCTGAACGGGAATGCCGGCCTGCTGCGCCGCCGTTAGCAGCGCGCTCTTGGCCCGGTACTCCTCGAGCGCGCCGGCCCCTAAGCCGACCGCCGCCGTGTCGGCCTGCAGTCGCGACGTATGCTTTTGAAGCGACTCGATCGCGCGGTCATAGGCGTCGGCGACATCATTCTGCGCCTTGGCCGGCGCAATCGACGTGTCGCCGCGCACCCTGCTCTGCGCGTCGATCGTCTGCTGCATGGCCCGGCGCACGGCCTCCGGATTGTTGAGGCCGGCGGCCAGGCGCGAGCGCGCAGGATCGTCGGCAAAGCCAGGCTCGCCGGGAAAGATGATGCCGAGGCTTTTCGGATCCGAGTTGAGGCCGAGCTTGCCCGTGACCTCGGTCAGCTTGGTCCAGAACGACGACGATCCCGCATCGGCGAGCGCATCCGGGATCCGCTTGATCGCGGCATAGAGCGCGTTTGCGTTCTCCACCGCTGACGACATGGTCTCGACGACGCCGATCCAGCTTTCGTGATAGTTGACGCCGAGCTTGGCGAGATCGTCCTGAATCGGCTTGAACTTCTCGGCGAGAACCTTCTGCGCCTCCTCGAGGCGGGTCTTCAGCTGGATCGCCTGGCCGACCTGGTCGTCGCTGACGATCTTGTCAGCCGACAATTTCTGCGCGGTCTCGAGCATCTGGTCGAGGAAGGTCGCATCCTGGCGCAGCCGGTCGGTAATCTCAGGACCGAACGCATTTTTTGCGATATCGAGCCCGGCCAGGCGCTGGCCGGATTCGAAGGCTTCGCGGATCAGCTGCACCGTCGCGCGCAGCTTCGCCTCGGTCTCGGTCGCATTGCCAAGCGCGCCAACGCCCGAATTGCCCTCGAAATTGCCGGCCTTCTTGAGCTCGTCGACACGCTGGCCGAGCGCGGACCCCCCGAGCTGGTCGCGCGATGCATTATTGAAACGCTCGAGCGCTGCATTGACCTCGTCGACCGTCAGGCGCAGCTGCTCGCCTGATTTGGTGAAGCGCTGGAAAAAATCGGTCGAGACGTTCGACTTGGCCGCCTTCTCGGCGATCTCGTTAAACTCCTCGATCTTTTCTTTGGCGAGCTCGGTCGCATAGCCCATCAGTTTGAACACGCCGACGATTCCGGAAACCGCGATCGACAGCGGACCGAGCACGCCGAGCAGCGAACGAAAGCCGAGCACGGCGCCGCCGGCCGCGCCCTGCGTCGCCAGCACCTGCGCGTTCATGTCGATAAACTGCTTGGTGATGAACTTGGTAGCTGTCGACGTCAGCCCCTTGGCGCTTTCAATGTTCTTTTGAAAGCCGTCCATGTTGAGCAGCATCGGAATCCGCAGTGACGGCGCCGGCATGTCTATGCAACCTTGTGTTTGGCGAGCATGGCGTCGAAATCGTCGTCGCTCATCGCTTCCGGTTTTTCCGGATCCGCGTTGGCGCGGTTGTAGCCGTCGATAAAGGCGACGATCTCCCAGAGCGTGAGATCCTCGACCACGCGCGGCGACCAGCCGAACCTGGCGCCGATCGCGATTAATTCGGAGCGTCGGAGGCGTCCGTCGTCGTGATGGAGCCGGTTTGCTGCGCCTCCGCCGGCTCGGCTTTTCCCTGGTCGTCGCCGTCAGGCTTTTTGCCGACCGGATCGTCGGGCACGCCGACCATGACCGCCTCAAGGATTGCATAGGCAAGCAGCACGCTCGACGTCAGCGGATTGCCGTCGACATGATTGCGCACCGCTTGCATCGCCTTGTCAGGCGCCATGCCGCCGCCGATCAGTCCGAGCCGGATCGGCTCGCGCACGTCGTTAAGGCGCCAGGTGCCGGATCCAAGCCGCGTCATCACGGTCGCGATACCGGCCTCGCATTTCGCCTCGAGATCCAGGATCAGGCCGACCTTGGCGAGGCAAAACTGATCCTCGCCGCCCGCCCAGATGATGGACCGCGTTCCATTCGCGCTCATTGCCCCTCACGCCTTGTCAAGCACGTCGGCGACGGCCTGCTCGATGTTCTCTTGAATGTCCGGCATCAGCTCGCGCGCCGTGTTGTAGAAAAACGGCTCGGCCGGCCGCTCGGTCGTGCCGTACTCGACCGCAAGCGCATAATCGTAATCGACCCCGGCGCCCTTGCGGATTTCCTTGCTCGTCGCCTGGCCGCCGGCGACAACCTCGAGCTCGAGCTCATTGCGCCGGCGCCGCACCTTGACGCTGTCGCGCAACGTGCCTGATACGACCGGCGCCTCGGCCTTGATCGCGGCGGCGAGCTCGTCGGCCTGCTCTTTGAGCCTGCCCGCGAGCTCGCGCTTGAGCTTGAACGGCAGGCCGGAAAACCAGCTCTGCAGCTCGTCGTCAGGCTCGGCCATCAGGGATTGGCAACCCAGGTCACGCCGCCGTCGTTCTTGAACGACAAATCGACGGTCACCTTGTTGCCGCGCGTGCCGGCGAGCTTGAAGCTGGTCAGTTTAAACGATCCGAGATAGTGGCCGAGATCGGCGTGATCGAGCTTGATCTGCATGTTCTTGCCCTCGGCGGACATGAACCAATCGTTCCACTTGTCGAACGATTCCACCGCCATGACGCCGGTCCCGGATCCGGTCGCCGACAGCGCGTTGATGTCGGTCGCCTCCCAGGCCGGTGCCTCCGGATCCGCGCAATCCGGAATCAGCGTCGTATTGGTCGACGCCGCCATGTCAAACGACTTCGTCGTCAGGCCGCACGGTTCGGCGAACACTTCCGGGCTGGCGCCGTCGCCAACCAAGAGCAGCAGTTTCGTTCCCGCAATGACAGTCGGTTTCGCCATGATCTTTCCCTTTCTTGGAAAACAGCCGCGATCATCGCGGCCTGGTCGTCGCGCGCATGGCGCAAACTAGTTTGAGGCCTCGAGCAGCGCGCGAAACGTGATCGCGGCGTGCCGCGTCTGCCCATCTGGATCGCGCATGTACTGGACGCTGGACAGCTCAAACACCGTGACGTTGAAGCCGTCGACCGTCAGCGCCTGGTCGTCGAGCGCGGCGATAACGGCCGCCGCGATCTGCTTGGTCTCGAAATAGCCGACCTTGCGGCTCCAAACGTCGACCTGCAGGAATATCTCGACGCCATCGATGCATTCCGCCTTGTCCGGCAACACCTGGCCGTCGCCGAGCGTCACCAGCGGATAGGTCGGCGCACCCGGCACCTGGTCATAAACGCGCTTGCCGACCGAGGCCGGCAGCACGCCGTCAGCGCGCAGCGCCTCGATCAGCGCATTCTGCAGCGGCAGGCTGGGATCGCTCATTGCTGCTCGATCTCCTCGACGATCTCGCCGGCGCCGGCGGCGACAATCGCGCGCGCCTGCACCTCCGGCACGCGGCGATAGGTTTCGCCGGCGCGATACTGGACAAACACGCGAGCAGCGGCACGGAACGAATAATCCCGATGCACGGCAACGGTTTTCACGCCGCAACCCCCGACTGACAGAGGAAATCGAGCCATTGCCTAGAGTCGTCAGGATCGACAGGACCGGACTTGATTTCCCAGATCGTGCCGTCCCGCATATCCTTGATCCGCCAATCCGTCGTCACCGCGCGCGTCGCGTTACTGCGCCTGACCGTGATCGTCGCGACCTTCTGTCCCTGCAGCCGCGCGGCGAGCACGGCCTCGCCGGCGAACCGGATCTGCACCTGGCCGCTGCACTCGAATTCAGGCGTATCCGAAAACTCGCCCTCTTCGTTGCCATACCCGTCGCTGACGACAGGCCGGCGAAAGAAGCCGAGCCGATGCCGCAGATCCCCCGCGCTGGTCATGCGCGCCGCCTAAAGGCGAACGTGCCGATATCCTCGCGGCCGAGATCGGTCTCGACCGAGTTCATCGCGGCCAGATCAAACCCACAGCCCTCAAACGTGCGGATCAAGCCCTCGCTGGTGAAATACCAGACATGCTCATCCTTGCGATAATGCTTGGATCTCAGCACGTGCTGCGCGTTGGTGAAGATCGGCACCGACACGAAAACCCAGGAGCTCACGCGATCGAGCAGCGCGGCGAAATCCGGAATGTGCTCGAGCACGTCCCAGAGCGCGATCGCCGGCACCTGGCCGCGATAGGGATCGATCCAGAGCGAACGCGCCTTGAGCCAGCCGATCGCGACCGGGTTGACGTCAAAGCCAAACGTATTCGGCCGGCCATCGCTCGCGGCGTTGCGGCGATCGATGAAGGCGCCCGACCCGATGCCGACGTCGACGACGGCGCCGGCAAAATGGCGGTTGACGAAATCGACCCGCGCCTGCATCAACGCGCGGCCGATCTCGGTTTCGGCCTGGCGCTGGTAGCGCTCGAAATAGGCGGCGTCATACGGCTCCGAACCGGCCTCGACCGGATAGAAGCCGATGCCGATCTCCGGCCACCAGGTCAGGCGGCGTTCGGCGCAAGCGTCGAAAAAGGAAGGCCGCGCCGCCGGCAGAACGCCGACCATTGCGCGGGAAGATCCTGAATCGTCTTGTCGCAGCGATGCAGCAAGCTGGTGCATTGGCAGAACTCCCGAGGTGTTGCGAAAGCGATCCGCGACAAATCCATGCGCGGATCCGTGATGACGTTCGGCGCGTTGTGGCCGCCGTGACCGCCGAGGATGACGAACGCGGCGCTCCCCAGCGCGATCGACGCCGGCACGATCCAGCCGACGCCGCCGACAACGACGTCAGCGGCGGCGACCAGGCCGAGCAGCTCGCGCACGGCGAACTCGCCCTTAAGGTGCGCCTGGTGATGCGGCGGCAGCTCGCCCTCGAGCCATTCGTGACCCGCGGCAAGATCCGCCGCGACGACGACGTGATGCGTCTGCATCAATTGCTGCGCGATCTCGGCGACATATTCCGGCCGCGGGTTGCGCGCTTCGTTGCGCCATTCGCCGCGCACCGTCACCGGCCGCACCAGCGCGATCGGCCGCTCGGCCGCGATCGGCGAGGCCGGCAGCGCCGGCAGATCCCAGACCGGCGCCGAAAGCCGCACGCCGACCGCCGCCACCTGGCGCTCGAGCGCCGCAACGATCGAACCGCGCGCGAGCTCGGCGTGACCATAGCCGAGCCGGATCTCACGGATCCCATGCGGCGGAGCCGACCACCGCGCCGGCGATTGCCGCGCCACGTTGCGCATTTGCGTGCGCAAGTTTCGCTTGGCGGCGACGAACCGCAGCGGCAGATCCTCGAATAGCTCCGGCCACGGCGTCTCGAGCCAGACGTCATATTTTGCGACGCAGGCGCGAATGATCGGCCTGGCGAAAATGTTATCGCCGAGCCCCCACTGACCGCGGATCAGCAGCGACGGTTTCATCCCGCCGCACCCGTCGCGATTTCGGCAGACACAACCGACAGCTTGACCGAGTGGTCGAGCACGATGACGCGGCCGCGCAATTCGGGATAGGCCTCGAACATTGCTTTGACCCGGCCGAGCGTCTCAGTCGAAAAGATGCCGTCGACCTGCACGGCGAGCAGATCGCCGGCGCCGAGCTTGATCCGCTTGACGTCCTCGATATCGATCATCAGCTAACTCCCTTCCGGCTCAGAGGTGATGACCTGACCGCCATCGCCCGATGCGATCGAGGCGCTCGCGCCATCGTTTGGGCCGCCGTTCGAGCCCCCGGTCATGCCCTCGATCGTGGCGCGCAACTCGCTGCCGTAGCGCTCGAGCTCGCCGACATGCGCCTTGGCCGAGGCGTGCGCCTCGTCGATTGCATCGAGCGCAGCGTCATAGCGCGCGCCGGTCTGCGCGATCGCCGCTTCGGTCTGCCTGGCGCGCGCCAGGCGGCCTTTCAGGCCGGCGAGCTCGATCGGCCGTTTGATCTGCATGTCGATACCCTCCAATAGACGCGGGTTGCGCTCGATCATCACCAGGCGCAGGCGCAGATGCGCGATCGCGACCAGCGCCTCGAGGCGATCCATCGTTAGGCCCGCGATTTCGCCCTGACCTTGATCATCACGGCCTGGCGCATGACGCGGCCGGCCGCCGTGGTGATACTGTTGACGATCAGATAGGACCGCCGATCGACGCCGGCCGACAGCCAGATCGTCGTCGACGTCGCGCTGCGCGACGACGCCTCGCCAAGGATCCCTGGCGGCACCGCGAATTGCGAGGCCGCGATCGCATCGCCCTCGAGCCGCTCCGTCCAATCAATCGCGAAGTCGAGCCGCTCGCCTGGCTGCTTGCTCGGCCAGCGCACGCCGCGGCCGTCCGCGCGCGCCGCGGCGCGCCGCGAGCTCGAGGCCGGCGCCGCGCTCATCAGCGATAGACCCGCAGCTGGCCGAGCAGAGCCTCGGCCGCAAGCGGAACGACCTTGAGCTCGGTCTCGGACGACGCCTCGCGGTTGCGATACCAGCTGGCCGCGATCATCAACACCGCCTGACGCGCGCGCGGCGGGAATTCGAGCTCCGGATCGTCACCGGCGCCAGTCATGTTCGGATCTTGGTCGAAACCGGCCTCGATCTCGATCTGCACCGCGTTGTAAGCGTCGGCTTTGAGCGCCGGCGAGGTGAAGCCGTCGAGAAAGCGGATCTCGGCCTGGCCGAGATCTGTCCGCTCCCAGCGATACAGATTCGCGGCGACAATCTGCACGGCACCGTCAGCGTCGAGATATTTGACAGTGACGTCGCGGACCGGAGTCAGCAGGATCTGAAGGCACCCCGACCACCACTCGCATCGATCGACGCGCCAGCTCGAGCGCCGCAGCGTCAGCGATGTCCTCTCGGCGACGAAATCGATCGCGGCGTCGAGGAAGATCTCGAGTTGCGGATCGTCGTCGGTAAAGTCGTTGGCATTGACGTGCTTTTTCAGCTCCTCGAGCTTCACAGGACGATCCTCGGCCTCGGCGACGACGTCGATCAATTTCAGCATTGCAGCGCCTCGGTCAAAGACATTTTCGGATAAGCCTTGAGCGCGGACACCGCGCTGGCATTGACGACGGAAACACCGAGCTCGGCGAGACGCGGCGCCTGGCCGTCAATGATGCAGCGCCACCTTGCGATGTTGGCGCCGTTTGGATTGTTGAGGCCGCGGCCGTGCTTGCCGTGCCAGTGAATGCCGAGATCGAGCCGCATGTCGAAACCGACCAGGATCAATTGCCGCGCGCCACACTGCACGGCGAGGTTGATCGCCTGAAAACCCGAATTGCCGCCGTCGCCGAGGATCCCCGGCTCGCCCATCAGGATCTCGTCGCGACCGGCAGCGATGCCGACCTGGCGCAAGCCCTTGAACGTAGCGCAGGCGCCGGCATCGTGCGTCAGCCTCAATCCTGCGAATTCCGCGAGCCCCTGTTGCGCCTTCCACCAGGCGCCGTCGCAGGCATAGGCGATGTCTGCGTCGGGACAGAGCCGCCAGCTGTTGTTGACGGCGACGACGCGGACGCCTCGAGCTCGGCCGGCGAGCTCGTCGCCGGCGCCGGCGGCGCTTGGTCCAGATCCGACGATGACGGCACATTCGCCGCGCCAGTCTGGAAGCTGGTCGGCGATGAAGTAGGGCGGCGCGCACCGTGCACCGCGGCGTCCCCTTGCACGTCCGAGACCAGGCCGCGCTGGATCAATTGCCGCGCATGCCAGTCGGTCAGATCGAGTACCTGGCCCACGCGGACCTTGCCCATGTCGTCGAGAAATTCGCGGGTTGCCTTCACCAGCATGTCACTCATCCAAGCCTAGAGGATCGCGAGCGGCACGCATGCCGCCCGCGCTGTCGAGATCATCGAGCTCAGACGTTGCCGAAATCGCCGTAGGTCAGCGCCAGCGGACGCTTGACCGCGAGCGCGAGCCGCTTTTCGGCGCGGACCGTGTACATGTTTTTGATAAAGTTATCCTGGTTCTCCGAGGAGACCGCGACCTCCGCATCCATCCGGTCATAGATGGTTGCGGCCATCTTGAACGCGCCGACCAGGAACTTGTCGACCGACATCGCCTGCGTGTCGACGATCGGCAGGCCCCACAGCGTCGGACCGGCGAGCGAACGCGGATTCGACCAGAGATAGCGATCCTGGCCGTCTTTCATGAGCTCGATCCGAGTCCAATCGGATGGATGCAGGATCATGCCATCGGCCGGAAACTCAGCGAGCGAGGCCTGCAGCATCGCCATCCGCAGCTGGTCGATCATGGTCGCGCCGGTCAGGACAAACGGCGCGGCATACGCGGTCGAGTTGGTGATCAGGCCCGAAAGATGCTGCCCCGCGCCCGATCCGGACAACAGCTCGGCTTCCTCGGCCAGGTCGAGACCATAGCGCAGCTCGCTGTCGATCTCGGTCTGCAGCTGCTGCGCGTCCTCGAGCGCCTGGCGCGACACGTTGATCCAGTGCGCGATGGTGCGCACCGCGACCTCGGTCGACGTCCAGACCAGGTCGGATTGCGGTTTGGTGCCGCCTTCCGTCACGACCGCCGCATTGTTGGTACGCGTGGTCTGCTTGGCATACTCGACCATATTGCTCGAGGTGCGACCCTGCGTCAGCAGCGCGCGCACGGTCAGGCGCCGACGTGCGAGCGAGACGATCTCCGGATCGCGGTCGGTCACGATCAGGCCACCAGCGGACGTCGAGAGCGACGTGATCGCCTGGTTAACCTGGATGACCTGCGTCCCCTTGGCGCCGCGCGCAACGTACTGTTTCAGATCGTCGTGAACCGAGATGACCTGGCCGGCCGTCTTGCTCTGCTCGCGCTGGCCCTGGCGCAGCGTGTCGGCGATCTTCTGCTCGATATCGCGATTGCGCGTCTCGAGCTCCTCGAGCTTCTGCGTCAGCTTGGTCTGCGCGTCGCCGAGCTGGCCGACCTGGCTGATCAGCTTGTCGGCAGACGCCTTGACCTCGGCCGACAGCGTGCCGCTGTCCTTGCTCTGCTTGAGCGCATCCTCGGCCGTGCGCTTGACGTCGCCGGAGATCCGCTCGAGCTGCGATTTGACCTCGGCGAGCAGCCTCTCGACCTCGGCCGGATTCGGCGCTTCGTTGCGGACCGCGCCGAGCACGGAGATCGGCCGCGAGCGCGCGAGCACCGCGTTGATACGGCCGGCCGGAACAAACTTATGGCGTAGCATGGTGATTAACCCCTGTTTTGCTGAGAAAGAGGGAGGCAAAACCCCTCAGATTGCCTTCATCCGTTGCAGCAGGTCGTGGACCTGGTCGACGACAGCGCTCGGCGTGTCGGTTGCAGCAGCGTCGCGCGTGCCGCCTTTCATCGCCGCGACAAGGTTGCGCCGCTCGGAACGCGGCACGCCTGCCCTGGCGAGGATCTCGTCAATTCGGAATTCGGCCTTGAGCGCCTGGCCGGCCGCCTGCTTGGCGGTCTCGGTCACGGCATCGGCCGGCAGGAAACCATCGGCGAAATTCTTATCGACCGCCTCGGTCCCGCCGATCCAGGTTTCGCGGTCGAGCATCTTTGCGATCGCCTTCGGCTCGAGGCCCGTGCGCGCGGCGTAGATGTCGACCGCGACCTGGTCAAACGGCTCGAGCCAGTCAGCGGCCTCGCGCAGCGCATTGCGATCGCCCATCGCAACGATCCAAGTGTTGTGGATCATCAGGAAGCCGGCGCGCGCGATCTGCACCTCGTCGCCGGCCATTGCGATGACCGAGGCCGCCGAGGCCGCGACGCCGAGGATCTTGACGGTCACCTTGGCGGGATGGTCGCGCAACAGATTGTAGATCGCCAGGCCTTCGAAATAGTCGCCGCCCGGCGAATTGATATTCACGACCACGTCACGCTTGCCGATGTTGCGCAGGATCGCCGAGATCCGCGAGGCCGTGACGCCGTTGCCCATCCAATCCTGGCCGATCACGTCGAGGATCGAGATCGTCGCCGGATCCTCGCCGCTGTCGGCGGCCTTCACTTCCGGCCGCCAGCGCTCGAGCGCCTTCGGCGTGATCACCGTGCGCAGGTCGCCGCGGACGTTGAAAGATGCTTTCGGCAGGTCGCGGTTGCTCATTGCTTCGCCTCGCTGTTGATTCCGAGCCATGCGAGCAGTGAAGCCCGCGCCTGGTTGGCGCCGCCGGCGTTCTGGCCGAGCTGCTCGAGCGGCACCAGGTTGGATTGTGCCGTCAGCTTGTCGCCGCCGGCGCGCGCCGGCAGGTTGAGCTTGCGACGGCCCTCGCTGCGATCCATCAGGCCGTTTTGCACCATCGTCGACAGGAACGACGCTTTCGCCGCCGCATCCATCTGCAGGAACGCCTCGCGGTTGAACTCGGCATAGATCCGGCGCTGCTCGCCTGGCGCGATCAGCTGCTTGCTGATGCGCCGCTCGATCCGCTCACAGATCGGATTGATGCCGAGCGCGAGCCAGGCCAGGAACGTCTGCTCGACGCCGGATCCGAACATGGTCTGACCTTCGGGCGCGTGACCGATGATGATCGGCGGCACGCCAACCCAACGGCAGATCTCCTCGATCGAAAACCGCTGCTGCTGCAGCAGCTCGGCGTCGACGGGATTGAGCTGCAGCTTTTCGAACTTGAGGCCAGCTTCAAGGATCATCATTTTGCCAGCCCGATCGGATCCGGCATAGGTCTGCATGATCTCATTGAGCTGCGCGCGCTGGTCCTTTTCGAGCACCTGCTCGGACGTCAGCAGGCCGGCCGCCTGCATCCCGTTGGAAAACAGCTTACCCGACGTCTCAAACGCCGCGAGCGCGGTCGAGAACGTCTGCACGCCGAACCGAATCGCCGATAGCCCGCTGTCACCGCCCCAACCGAACCCCTTGACGTGAAAAACCTTCTCGCGCGGCAGCGTGTAATCCTTGCCGCGATCCGAATATTTGTAAGTGAGAGCGTTGGTTTGCGGATCGCGGTAGGGATAGGCGTTCGGCAGGATATGGACCGCAGAGACCTTGCGGCCGATCGACGAAATTTCCGAACAAGCATTGCCATTGACCAGCAGCCAGGCGACGACCGACTCCCAATATTCCAGCGACGTCTGGTCGCTATTCGGACTGCCGACCAAGATCTCTGCGAGCGGATGATCCACTGAGATTGGACCGTCTTTGGTCTTTTCGAAGAATTGCAACGGCAAGGTCGAGACCGCCTGCGCGGTGACGCGCACGCAGGCCCAAAACGCGGCGAGCGACATGGCCGTGTCGACCGTGACTGTCTTTCCGGCGGCGCCGCGGTTGCCGAACACCCATGACCAGGCGCGACCATCTTCGAGTCGCAGGCGGCGTTCTTTCGCAATCTCGTCGCTGATCGATGAATAGACGCGGTAAACGCTCGCCGCCGCCTTGCCAGCGGTCCAGGAAACAATGCCCATTGATCAGACCACCATGACGGGATTTGCGAGGAAGGCGTCGAGGTTTTTGCGGCTGGATTGCGGATTCCAGCTCATCAGGATTCCAGCCTGAAGCAACGCGATCAACGGATCGATTTTCGCGCGGCCGGCAACCTGTTTCGTGATCATGTCAGCGTTGCCGCGCTGCTCGACCTTGGCATTGCCGACACACCAGCTCATGAGCGCCTGGTCAGCGTGCCAGAACGTGCCCTCGGCCAGCTTCATGTCGATTCCGTAGACCGCCGGCGCCAACGCTGGACCTTGCAGCAGCCGTCGGATCTGCTCGTCGGTCACGCCGGCGCCGAACAGGCTTTCGAACAGCGCGGCGGCCCGGTTCGGATCGACGCCGACCGCGTTCTCGGCCGGCAGCAGGCCGCTATTGACGATGCGCGCCGCGTAGCTTGCGAGATCGGCGTGCGCCTCGCCGATCGGCAGGATCTTGAACGACCCCTCGGTCGCGAAATCCTCGAGGTGACCGGCGATGTCCTTGCGGCGATCGAGCACTATCGGATCCGCCCAGCCATACGACCATGACAGCCAATGGCGCGTCTCTTTCTCGCGTCCGATGACCGAGAAGCCGAGCAAGTCGTCGCGGCCGCCGCCATCGGCGCCCATCGTCACGACTTCGCTGCGCTTAAGCAGCGTCTCGAGATCGAGTTTCTCGATGACCTGCTGATCCCAGAGATCGGCGCCGCTCCATCCGTCGTCGGTCGTGCCCGTGCCGATCTCGATATTGAGGTGCTGCGACGCCCAAACCTGCACGGCCTCGGCGCCCTTTTCGCGCTCGCTCGAGAACTCGGCGAGCATCGAGGCGACCGTGATCGGCCGGTTGATGTTCGGCATCACCATCGGCCACACGTCCGGATTCATCCAGCGCGGCTCGACGCCGGCGCGACGCTCCTCGCGCGTGAGCGTCGCGATCTCGCGCGGCAGCTCGTAGAGCAGCGGCAGCGTCGGGCGAATGATCTTTTCGCGATAGAGTCCATCCCGCACGTTGCGGACAAACTTCAACTCGCTCTTGAACGCGCCGGCCGGCGCCTCGTCGCTCTGTGTCGTGGTGATGACGAGAACGCCCTCCTCGGTTTTGTCGAGGCCGCCGCGGATCTGACGCAGCACGCGCGACGTATGGGCGCGCTTGCCGAGCAGATGCAGCTCGTCGAGCAGAACAAATACCAGCGCCATTGCCCCGGTCAAAATCTTGAGATCGAAACTTGCGATCATGATCTCGGATTTCGTGACGAGATCCTCGATCGTATTGTCATACTCGCGCGGCTTGAAGCGGCGGCGCAGATCCGGCGACTCCTCGATCATGCCGACCGCCTGCTCGAATGCGCGATTTGCGACGGCCTGCGTCTCGCCGATAAACAGCGCGGTCGCGCGCGGCCGGCGATTCATCAGCAGCGCGACCAGCATTAGCGCCGCGGAATAGGTCGTTTTCGAAGATCCCTTCGGCACCAGGGCGAAGAAGTCCCGGATCATCCTGACGCGGTTGTTCGGATCCCAGGATCCGAACACGGCGCGCACCAGATCGCGGAACCACTGGCCGGCGGCATCGCCGAGCCGCGGCGTGCCTTGGACGTCAGGCAGGCGGATTTCGTCGAAGAACGCCAGGCCCATGTCGGCCTCGTCAGCGAACAGCGGCAGATCCGGCAACAGCGACTTGCCCTCGCGCAGCCGCGTTTCCCAATCCGGGCATGAGGTATCCCAAGGGATCACGAGTTGAGACCCTGCTGCCGCCGCGCCATCAGCTCGCCGAGCGTCGAGCCCTGGTCCGGCGTGTGCGCCTCGATCACGGCGGCCTCTTTCTTTCCGACCTTCGGCGCCTTGGCCGGTTTGTCCGCGTCAGGCTTGCGCGGTTGCGGCGCGGTCTGGCCGTAGAGCATCAGGTCATTGCGCTCGATGAACTTCTGGAATTCCCGGATCGCCGAGACGTTGCCGGCGTTGACGCCCTCGAGCAGCTTGAGGCCGAGCTGCGCGACCAGGCGATCGCGCGCGACCTGCGCAAACTTGAGCTCGGAAAAATAATGCTTCCGCAGCGTCGGCGGCGTGACGTAAAGCGCGGCCGCGATCCGCGGCGCCGACCAGCCGAGCGCGACTAACAGGCTGACTCGATTCCGGTTTTGCTGTGTCGGCACATGTTCCGGCCGACCGCGCCCGCCCCAGTTGGACGGCACAGGATCACCAAACAGGTCGAAAACTTGCGCCATAACGAAAAAAAACCTGCGAATGCGAGAGGGGCCGGTCTCAGGCGCGAAAGCCTGGCGACTTTTGACCCGCCCTACCCCTTGCGATCGACCGAACGGATCAGCCCCTCGAGCGCGGTCGCGATACGCTCGAGGTTGAAGGCGGCGCGCGCGACGACGCCGGCAACGGCGGCCTGCGCCTCCGGATCCGGAACATCCTGATCCATTGCCTTGACCAATGCGGCCTTGATGTCTTGCTCAGTCATGATCGATCCTCTCAATCCCAGACGCCGCGCTGGTGCAGCGACGTCTGCTCGAGCTTCTGTTTCTCGGCGTCGTGGTACGCCTTCGATACCGTGTGAATGTTGGCAGGATCCCAGAACAGCGCAGCGTCGCCGCGATGCGGCTTGACGTGGTCGGCGACCGGGCTGTTGTCGGCGGGATAGACGCCGTCACAGAGCACGCCTGTTCGCTGGCACACATAGCCGTCGCGCAGATGGATCTGATCCTTGAGCCTGCGCCAGCGCGCCAGCTTGTACCACTGGCGCCAGGCCGGCTCGGCACGCTGCTGCTTGGTTTGCGGTCCCATCACAAAAGGAAGGCCGGCGCAGCGTCGCCGCTGGCCGGCCAGTCATAGGGAGGAAACGTCAAACAGCGGCAGAGCCAAGGAAACGCTACCGCTACCCCCAGACGCACAAAAGCCAGGCTCGAGGCCTGGCTTTGTTGGCTTGCGCTTCGCGCGTCCCCTTGACTCGGTATCACCGAGAAGGGATGCGCCGAAAGCCCTGTCCGCTTCCGCTTGCGCTATGCAGCGACCTTGGCCGCTGCTCTAGCTCGAGATCACTCTCCTCGATCGAGATCGGAGTGACGCGCCCGAATATGTTTATTCCAACAGTGAGTCGGCCTGTTGAGTCAAATCGTTCAACCTGGCCGCAGAAGTAAGCAAACGGCCCTGACGTCACCCGCACCAGCTCGCCGAGCGCAAACTTGCGCTCGCGCTTCGACTTCGGCGTGTTGCCGATCGCTTCGATATTGCGCAGGTCAATGACGTCCTGCCCCTTGAGAACGGGCACACACGGCCCGACGCGCATGACGTCGATCACGCCGTCGACAGCGTAGAACCGACCGAGCTTCACCTCGAAATCAGGCACCAGGATTGCGCCGCAGATCAACGGCGACCTGACCTGTTGCGTCAGGATCTTCTCATAGCCGCGGTTATAGCGCGACACGCTGCGCGTTTCGGTCTGCATCGGCAGCCAGGCCGAGATGTTCCTTTGTCGAAACGTGCGCATGACGTTGAGCTGCAGGTGCGGATGCACGCGCAGGATATACCAGCGCTCCGGATCGGCCGGCACCTCGCGCGGACCGTGCAGCTGCTCGAGATCGACATAGCCGACGATCTCGCCGCGCACGTGATCGCGTGGCCGCAATGGTTGATTCATGCGCATTCCCCCTCCTCGGTCGCCCAGGTGCCGTCGCGATGCGGCGGCCAGTCGGCCGGCACCCGCAGCACCATTTTTGATTTTCGTAATCGGAAATTCGGATGCAGCGCCGGCAGGTCGTGCACGGCCGGATTGTGATCCTCGACCCAGACCCGCTCGGCCTCGACCTCGACGCCCAGCCAGAGCGCCAAGCGATCGCGCCAGGCAGCAAACTGCGGCGTGCCGAGCTCGACCTGCAGCCAAGTCGCAGGATCGTCGCCGGCAAAGCGCCCCATCGCCGCCAGGTCTGGCTGATGCGGCTTGGTCGACCACAGGCCGCGACCGCGCTCGGCATCCTCGACCAGGCGCAGCGGCCGCTGTGCCATGCGGGCAGCGAGCTGCAGGCCGGCGAGCTCGTCGCCCTCGATCCAGCGACGCGCCGGCGGCGGATCCGGTAGTCGCGCGTTCGGAAACTCCTCGAAACGTTTCTGCCGGATCCATAGATGGAAATTCGGCATCGTGTCGCGCCGCAGCCGCTTCTGCAGCTCGACAAACGGCAGGATGGCCGCCCTGCAAAGCCGCTGCTTGTCCGGCTCGAGCTGGCGGAACTCGGCGAGCGCCAGGTCGCGCCGCATCGCCTGGTGACCTGGCCAGGCCTGCCACGCCGGCTCGAAATCCTCCGGTTCGCTTTCCTCGAGAGCCTCGCGGTCGCCCTCTCGTCCCCTGGAAGGGGATTTAGGGGAAGATTCAGGTTCAGGTTCAGAGATTAGCCCCTCTGCCGAGTCATAGGGCTGGCGTAGGGCTGGCGTAGGGCTAACCGTTTCGACAGGCTCATTTAGCCCTGTCTGCGGCATAGGGCTAACTTCACGTGAAACACCCTCAAAATCCCCCCTGGCGCCGGCCTCGATCACGTCAGGCTCGACGTCGATCATCAGACGGATCCGGTCGCTGATGCGCTTGCCCCTGCCGTCTTGATTGATTTTGCCGTACTCGTCTTTCCAGAGCGGAATGCGCGTGATCGCCCCGATCTCCTCAAGCCACACCAGACGGCTGCGCACGGTCTGCGCCGACAGCTCAGTGTCGTCAGCCAGCGTCGGGATCGACACAAAGCAATAGCCGTCGCCGTCGACATAGAGCGACAGCATCGCAAGCGTCAGCTTGGCGTGCGGATTGTTGAGTCGCAGGTTCCTCGCCCAGGCGTGCGCCTCGTCGGCGGCGACGCGTCGCGCGCGCCGTTTCACGGTCGTCATGGTCGAATGCTCTTAAAGTTTTGATTCAGTTGGACGCGGTAAGCAACACAACACAAAGGAGATCATCGCAGCCCGGTCAGCAGGATCATGACGATCCGGTCGGCCGAAAACCTCTCGATCGATCCGGTCTCGACCGCCTTGTCGAGCCGATCGATCCAGATCGAGGGAAACCGCCTCACGTGCACCAGCTGGCCGTCGTCGCCCATGTGCTGCGCAATCTCGAGCTCGCCGCACTCGGCGGCCTTGCTGACCAGGTCGGAAATGATGTCGGCCAGCTTGTCACCAAGCGGCCCGCCAGCGGCGAGCGTTGAGAGCACCAGGTCACACGGCATCGGCGAGCACCTCGACCGCCTCGCAGGCCGGCGTATTGCCGCCGATCTGGATCCTGGCGCTGCCGCGAAACCATTCCTTATAATGGTCCTGCCGTCCGTTCGGCTCGATCCGATGCCGCGACACGCAAACGATCTCGCAGCCGGCGCGCGTGCAGACCTTGCGCGAGTCCCCGTTTGGCGCCCGAACCTTTTCGCTCCACTTGTGGCGCGGCGTGCCCGTCATGCGCGCGCCCTGCGATTGCGGTCGAACTTCTCGCCCTCGGCGATGATCAGCGCGCCGGCGCGCACCAAGTCGCGGCGAAATCCCGCCGGCTTCCACCAATCCCGCGACCAAGGCCAGCGCGAGGGAATGTCGCTAAGCGACCGACCAGGCAAGCCGGCGCGATCGGCATAGCACCCGCCGGCGCGCGCGAGCTCGCCTGGCGCGTGCGCGTCGTCATGCTCAGTCGACCATCCTTCACCCTCGATCTGCCGAAACCGCTCGGCGATGACCGCTTGCATGAACGGCGACAGCGGCCGGCGAATGTGCAGCGCCTCGAATACGCGGCGCAGCGCAAACGACCGCGCGATCGAGACCACAGTCATGATCAGCGCGAACGTGATGTTTTGCTGCAGCGAGATCTGCACGCCGAGCAGCGGCAGGAAATAGATCTGCGCGGCAAGGCTGATGCCGAACCCGACGACGATATTGATGACACTCTCGACGAGTGACATGACCTTGCTTTGCTTCACGACGTTGCCCCTTGCTGCTGTTGAACGGATACCGGAGCGACCAGCTGCGCCAGGAACGCGCAGCCCTCATCGGTCACGATCACTTTCGAAATTCCACAATGCGCCAGGCCCTTGCCGACCAGGTGCCGCAGCATGCCGGGATCGACGCTTGCGCCGGCGGCGATCGCGAGTAGCGCGAGCTGCTCGGCCGCCTCGTCGTCGTCGACCGGCAGGCGCGTCTGCAGCTTGCCGTCGACCACGCTAGGCGCCGGTCGGTCGTCGACCTGCGCGAACAGATCCGGCTGCGGCGCACGATATGGCTCGGTCAGCGCGACCGGCGCCGGCGGCAATGCGGCCGCCTCGATCAACGCGCGCAGGCGCGCCTTGCCGGCCTCGCGCAGCTGCCACTGGCCGCCGCACTGATAGGCCATTTCACGCGCCTGCCAGTGCGCGCCGAGCACGGCCTGCATAGCCGCGCGCTTCGGATGGCAGAAATCGGAAAGAATGCGCAGCTGCTCGATCTCCTCGAGCTCGAGCGCGTCGAGCTCGCTAGGCGCCAGGAAATCGGAGCTCGACAGCTGGTCGACGATCGAGGCGTCAACGTCGTCATATGGCGCGCGATCGCCCGCGCTTTCCGCGAACTTATCCGCGACGGCCGCAGCAGGGCTGGCCCCGTTCTCAGTTGCTGCCGCAGCCGTCGCGGTCTCGCCGGCGTCGGAGGGCATTCCGGCGGCGAAACTTTGCTCGATCACTTCGCGCCAATGCGCGTCGACCGCCGCGTCGCACTCAAGGCCAAACGGCCTGGTCTCGCAGCGGAACGACCAGCCGCATTGGCAAGTCGCGACGTTGAAAGAAACACCGCCAGGATAATCGCGCGTCATCTTGACGACGTGCGCGGCCGCGATCGCCGGATGATCCCAAAGCCGTTCAGCCACGCGCGCGGCATGGGCGGCCTCGAAGGCCTCGCGGAGTCGCTCCTCCTCAGCGAGCTCGCGCTCGCGCGGATCCGGCGCCGGCGCCTCGACCTCGACGGCGGCAGCGCCGGCCTGGTTGCCGGCGGCAAGCCAGCCAGCCGGCAGCGGATGCTCGGCGTCGACGCGCGCGAACAGCTCGAGCACGGGCAGCGGCCGCCCCTCGGCATCGCAGCCGACCATTGTCGCGATCATGTGCCGGTAAAAGTCGGGCTTGCGCGAATGTTCGCGCGGCCGCTCGCGATGGTTGGATCCGAATTTTTCCGCGCCTGATGGTTTCGGCAGGCCCTGGCCGCGCTTGAATAGCAGCAGCAATTCATCCTGATCCCAGGCGATCAGCCCGGATCCGCTATCATCCGGGAAATCAGCATCTGTTTTCGTCCAGACAAAGCAGGTCGAATAGGAATCCATCCCAAGCGCCTGGCCGCAGGCCCAGGCCAGCGGCATGTCGACGCGCGCCTGCGTCACCTCGCCGGTCTCGGCGATCGTCACCTCGGTCTCGACCTCGACCAGCGCGAGCAGATGCGGCCGCGGGATCCACATGAACGCCCAGGCATCCGGCAGCAGCCGATCGCGCGCCTGGCGCAGATAGGCCAGGATCTCCGGCCAGGTCATGGTCGGATAATGGTTCTCATAGGCGCGATCGCCGATGCCGCCCTGACGGCGCCAGGGCGGATCGAGATAGACCGCAGGCACCATCGGCCCGGCCGGCAGCTCGGCCGATTGCGCCGACAGCACGGCCGCCACATTGCGGCGATGCGCCCGCCCCTTCTCCTCGGCGCCGACCTTGAGCAGATCCATTGCGATACGGCCCTTGCCGGACCGCATCAGCTCGGCGTGCTGCTCGGTTAGCGCCTCGAATTCCTCTGCCGGCAGCTCGGCGAGCTTCTGCGCCTGCGACGAAAAGCGATGCGTGACGCCGAGATCGCGCAGCGTGATTTCCGGCAGCTCGTCGGCGGAAACCTCTGACAAATCGTCAGAGGTTTTTTCCGATCGAGGCCGGCCGCCGCGCGCGACTTTTCCGGCCGCGTGCTGCTCGGCCATCATTTCGCCAAACCGTCGCTGCGCGCGAAAACGGATCTGCGCCGCCTGGATCTCGAGCGTCTTGTCGCCGGCGATCTTGGCCGCGTGCCGCATCGCCTCGGCCCGATTATGGATCGCCATCACCTCGTCGACGGCGACCGCCTCGGCCAGAGCGCGCCGCGCGGCCTCATATCGGACCAGCTCAGTCAAAAGGGATCTCCTCGACCAGGTCGGCCGCCGGAAGCGACGCGACGAGCTCGGCGACGATCGCCTCGAGGCTCGGCGCCTCGCCGCGCACGCGGCGGTTAATGTTGTTGTCGCGTTTGGTCGACCAGCGCCGGTTGGCGCGGCGATTGTCGAGCGTCTGACCGTTGATATGATCGACCAGGTGCGCCGCCATGTAATCGGCATCGCGCGGATCGTTGCGGATCTGCAGCTCGCGATGCATGCGCACCGTGTCGCGCCGCTCGCCCGTGTTGCGCTTGGCATAGAGCTGCCAATGCTTGCGGCCGTCGTGCCAGACGTTCCAGGACCATTGCGACAGCCACTCGAAATCATCGGCGTCGACCAGCGTCCAGATCGGCGCGTGCGACGACAGCCAGATCCGCCGCCAAGGCGTGCGCGACAGGTCGAGGAGATCCGCCTCGAAATCGACCGCGCGAGCGCCGGCGATGTTGACGGGCGCCTGCATCATTCGTCCGTGCCCTCGTCGTCATTGTCATCGGACGCAGTCGGCTTGGACTTAGGCACCAGCTCGAGCACAACGGCGCTTGGCCGCACCAGGCCGCGCCCCGTTTTTTCAGGCTTCGGTTTCGGCGGCACGTAAACCTCGGCATAGGCCTTGCCGGTCTCATCCCGCCAGATCCGCATCGGATCGCCGCCAACGTTGGCGATGATTTCACCGAACATCGGCACCAGCTTTTGAAACGCCTCGATCACCTGGTCGCGCGCCAGGCCGTCGCCGGCGAGCGCCGCGACCGCTGCAGCGAGCGGATTTTCTGGGATCATGCCGATCGCATGCATGTACTGCTCGAGGATCGCATCCTCTTGCTGCACGACGGATGGATCCTCGTCGCGGCGTTTCACGATCTTGCGGATCGCCTTCGGATCGAAACCGCTTGCCTTTGCCTCGGCGAGAATGGCGCGGATTTCGTCGCCGAGCTCGCGCCGTTCCTGCGCGACTCTTTCGACGCGCTCGATATAGCTTTTGAGATCGGCCGCGGCGGCCTTGGCTAGCGACGTCATCGCACCGCCTCAAAACTGGCGCCGGCGTACATCACGCGGGTTTTGCGATAGCAGAGCTCGCCCTCGATCGCCTGGCGGCGCAGCACAAAGGCCTCGCCTTCCCAGAAGATCACCCGCGGCGCGCCCTCGGCCGTGTCGATCGCGACCACGCCGCGCGCGATCATGTGATCGCCGCCCTCGAGCAGCCGGACAGCTTGCGCCATGATCATCGCCGGAACCTTTCGCGAATGATGCGCCAGGCCTCGCCGCGCTCGCCCTCGAGCGGCCAGGTGATGACGATCAGAGCGACGCCGGTCCCGATCAGAGCGGATCCGAGCATCGCCAGGTCGGGCAGGTCGAGCTCGCGCAAGAGATCCAGCATCACAGATCCCCGTTCTGCAGCGCCGCCAGGCGCGCTGCGGTTTCCCGCTGCTGGTCGAGCAGCTGCGAAATTTCCATCTGGCGGTTGAGCTTTTTGCGCCACGGCTCGGCGCATGACCGGGTCAAGGCCTTCCAAACGACGTCGCCGATCCGGCTATTGAGCAGCGCGGCGAGCGCCTCGCCGTCCGGCGCGCCGCGCGGCGGCGTCGCGACCCAATCCTCGCAAACCCTGGTTGAGCGATTCGCGATAAGTGCGAGCTCGGCCGCGAGTTTTTGCTTAAAAACCTTGCGCAGCTCGACCAGGACCGGCGCAAACCACCGATGATCCCTTCGGGATTTGCCGAGGATTTCCTCGGCGTCCGATTTTGCCTTCCCGTTCCCGCCGCGATAGGTCGGTTTCGTCATGTGGAACCTTTTGCAATCAGCCGTTGGCCGGCTCGTCCATGCGCCAGAGCCGCGGCTCGGCGCGCAGGCCGAGCGCGTCGAGCGCGGTCGTCATCACGAGGAAGGTCGTCGAGGAGAAGTTGCCGGCGGTGCGCCAGTTGGCGACGTTCTGGCGCGATCGCCCGGTCAGCCGCACGACCGCCATCGGCCCGCCGAGCGCCTCGATCACGGCGTCGACAGTGTCCAAAAGTGGCGGCTCAGCGGCGTTCCGAATCATTTCCATGCCGCCGAATATACACGCAGCATGTACAAAACAACCCGTCATCAGCGCATTGATTGAGCACTATGCAGGGTTTTGCGATAGTTCCGGGCATGAAAGACGCCAAAATCCCGGTCACCGAGGCCGAAAAACTGGCCGATCGGCTGAAACGGACGCGCGAGGCGTTCGGCCTCACTCAGGCCGATTGGTGCCGCCTGGTCGGGATCGAACCGCAGGCCTGGTCAAACTACGAAATGGGCCGCAACCGGATCTCGATCGACCAGGCGCTCAAGGTTTGCGCGGCGACCGGCATCACAACCGACTGGATTTACCGCGGCCTGATGACCTCCGGCCTGCCGACCGAGGTGCAGCTCAAATTACAGCGCAAGCGGCGCTAGGCCGCCCGTCGCAGCAACAGGCGCAGCGGCCGCTGCACTGCCCGCAGGGACGCCGCCCGCAGCGGTTCGCGCTGCGCCTGTATCCACGGTACGGCGATTGCCGCAATGATTGACATGGCGAGACCGATAAACTCATAGGTTGTCGGTAGATCGAGATCCCAGGCCGGCGGGATCACTGCCCAATTCGTCAGCACGAAGGCGCCAAGCGCGCTACAGACGGCCGCACCCCGCCCGAACAACAGGCCGATCACCGTCACCGCGAGCAGGTTGGCTCCAATCGCGCCGTAGCCGGTCAGGCGCAGCGCAACCGCGCCGGATCCGGCGGCGAGCGCCAAAATCCCCACGCAGCACAGCAACACCGCGACCCGCGACAGCGCCGCCGACGCCGAAACCGCCTCGACAGGCTGCGGCCGCCGCCACAGCCGGCGCGCCCGTGCCCGCGCCGAATGCCGCTCGATCAGGAACTCGTCGAGGCACTCCGACGTCAGCTCGAGCACACGGCGCGCATCCGCCACCGAGGCCGGCAGCTGCAGCGCGAGCTGTACCGCCAGCCGCCTCAATTCGTCGGTTTGTTCCGGTTCCCGCAGCATTTCCACTTTTACCCGCTCCATTTTTGTACATGCAGCATGTATTTTCTTTAGGTTTTGTACATGATGCGTGTATATCTTTTGAGTCACACCGGGAGACTCGCCGCATGACCCTCGACCGCCCTGATCAATTGTTAAGTTTAACAGCATCCGCCTCATCCCCAGCTTTGACAAGTCGCAAATCGGAAGGCTTTCAGCCGCAAGCTGCGCCTTGCTCGCGCATGGTTAACGATGCCGCAGCGCGGATCTATGCCGCCTGGCAACCGCACGTTGGCCACGCCGAGGCGCTGCACGAGGCGCGCGTATTTGCTGGCCGGTTTCACGTTCTGGTCGACGCCCCGCTGGCGCCGGTTGCCGACGATGCCTCGCTCGACGCGACGCTCGCGGCCGTCAGCGCCGCCATGAACATTCTCGACAACGCTGCCGAGGCGCTCTGAGCATGCGCAGCCGTCTCAAGACCTACGATTTCCACGTCATCGCGCTGCTTAAGCTCGGCCCGCTCGATCGCCGCCCGCGCGGCTGGCGCTTTGGCCTGCGGCGCATTCCCGACCACGTCGTCGACCGCCTGGTCGCGGCCGGCCGTGCCCAGATCGCCGGCAACCAGGTGCACCTAGCCGAACGCGAGCAGCGACCATGACCCGGCCCCTGCCCGCCGATCCGCTCGAGCTGCGCCAGGCGCTCGAGGCCGCCTTTGCCGGCCGCGCCACCATCGGCGTGCCCGAGCTCGCCGCCCTCATCCCCTTGCACCGCGAGACGATCGCGCGGCATGTTGCGGCCGGCAACCTGGTCGGCCGGCTCAAAGGCCTCGGCCGCGCCAGGCGGCACCGGGTTTTCACCATTGCCGACGTCACCCGGTTTCTGCAGCGCCTTAGCGAGCCCGAACCATGTCCCTCTTTCGTATCAAGCGCTCCCCGTTCTGGCATTACGACTTCAAGATCGACGGTTATCGATTTCATGGCTCGACCAAACTACGGGATGCGGATGCAGCCGCCAAATTCGAGCAAGCGCGCAAAGAAGCCGCACAAGCCGACGTCGACCGGATCCGCGCCGCCGGCGCCGAGCCGCTAACGCTCAAGGCCGCCTGCGATCGCTGGTGGAGCACGCACGGCTCGACCCTGGCCGACAGCAAGATCAAATCCGCGCTCGACCGCTTGGTCGAGATCATCGGCGCCAGGACGTATCTGCACGACATCAATGACGACGTCGTCTCGCGCATGGTCGCCGAGCGCAGCAAAGACGTTCGCCGGGATTCCGTCGACGACAAGGGCCGCCAGCTGTATCGGCCAGTCACGCCGACCACGGTCAATCGCACCATCGACCTGCTGCGACGCGTCGTGCGGCGCGCGCGCGACAACTGGAACGCGGCGCTGATCCGCGAGCCGGTCTGGAAAAAGCACAGGCTCAAGGAAATCAAGCGGCCCGTGCGCGAGATCTCGGCGAGCGAGGAAACCGCGCTCGACCAGGTGGAAGATCTCGACTTCGCCGAGCTGCGCCGATTTGCGATCATCACCGGCCTGCGCCGCGCAAACCTCCTGCTGACCTGGTCGCAGGTCGATTTCGAGCTCGGCGTGATCCGCGTCATCACCAAGGGCGGCGTGCCGCGCGTGCTGCCGCTGTCGGCCGAGGCCTATGCGATCCTATGGAAGCGCCGCGGCCATCACCCGCAATTCGTCTTCACCTACAAGGCCAAGCGGACCTGGAAAGGCCGCAGCCGGCAAGGCCGCCAGCTCGGCGACCTGGTCAAAGGCGAGCGCTATCCGATCACCTATCAAGGCTTAGGATCGAACAAGCGGAAATGGAAAAAGGCCGGCGTCGACGCGCGCATTCACGACCTGCGCCACACCACCGGAATGCGCACGCTGCGCAAAACCGGCAACCTGCGCGTGGTGCAAAAAATCCTCGGCCATACCGATATCGCGATCACGGCAAAATTTTACACCGACGCGACGGTCGAGGACATGCGTGCGGCGATGGAAGCGACCGCGCCGCGCCAGGTCGAGCAGCCCGAACCCAAGGCGATCGAGAAGAAAGGCGAATAGGCGATGATCATTGCACACATTGAAGGCGCGACGCGGATCTGCGGCAAGGCGCAAGGCTATCGCGGCCTGCCGCTGCGCGACGAAGTGATCAACGACGCGGTCAACGGCGAAGGCACACCGGCGATGGTGACGGCCTGGCAGCCGACGCCGGAGGAGCTCGCCGCGCTCAATGCCGGCGCCAGCGTTCACGTGCGGATCCTCGGCACGAAGCCGCCGCCCATGATGGTCGGCGTCGGCCCCGCGCCAGAGCCGGCTGCAGCACCCGCCCAAGATGCTCTAGCCGCCAGGATTGATGATGCAACCGACGTTATCGTGCGGGATTATTCCGGCGGGAAATATTCTGCTCTACCGCCTTGCCTGACAAATGACGAGCGATCGATGATCGTGCGCGCCCTGCGCTCGCTGAAATGACCGACCTGAAACTGCGCTCGATCGGCCGGCGCGATTATTCCGTCCTCGAGGGCAAGCAGCGCATCGGCCGGATCCGCTACGCGAGCGAGCGCACGCCCGGCGTCTGGATCTGGAACGTCGTCGTGCATATTCCCGGCCCGCCGATCGGCACGTCGCCGGATCTCGAGGCGGCAAAGGCCGACTTCAAAACGGCCTGGCTCGCGTTCAAGGCGCGCCAGACGCCGGAGGCGCTCGCAAAAGCTTACAAGGCCATGAACCTGAGAGAGGACGGAGAATGACGCACAACCTGCCAGCAGCAGCGCTATCGGTCCGCCAGCCGTGGGCATGGGCGATCATTTTCGCCAGCAAGGATATCGAGAACCGCAGCCAGGCCGCGATCCAGCACGGCATGCGCTGCCAGCGCATCGCGATCCACGCCGCCAAAGGCATGACGCAGAGCGAATACGACGACGCCGCCCGGTTCATGCTCGAGGATATCGGCATCAGATGCCCGCCGGCGGCAGAGCTCGCGCGCGGCGGCATCATTGGCAGCGTCGACGTCGTCGCCATCGTGCGCGAGAGCGACAGCCCCTGGTTTTTCGGACCGCGCGGCCTGGTGCTGCGCAACCCGGCGCCGTGCGCGTTCATTCCAGCGGTCGGCGCGCTCGGTTATTTCGCCTGGCGCGAGGCCGACCCTTCGATCGTGCCGCCGCCGGCGCGATGGATGCAACCGACGCCGGCGGCGCAGCGATCGCTGCTTTAAGAAAGGATCCCCGACCATGCCACAGATCCGCGAAGGCGATGAAGCGCCGAAGATCCCGACGACCGGCAGCGGCGTACGGCCGAGCGCGCAAGAGCAGCTCGATTTCCTCGTGACCGAGGCGCGCAAGGCGCTGCAGGTTTTCGCGCGCCTGCCGCTGCAGGACTATTTTCGCCGACACCAGGAAGGCGACGACCTGGCGCTGGCGATCGAGCAGGCCAGCGAGCATATCGCCAGCGCCTTGCACGTTCTCGGCAAACCGTCGCGCTGAAAGGATCCCCGATCGATGACGATACAGACCAAGCCGCCGCAGGAACGGTTCAAGGCCGGCGACATCGTGCGCTATGGCGACGGCGTCAGCGCCCTATTCCGCTACACCGGCACGCACAATTGCGATCGCCTCTATGGCGTGCACGTGCTCGGCGGCATCCACAGCGCCTGCGACATGATGTTTTATGATCTGCGGCCGGCCTCGGCCGAGGATCTCGCCTTTTGCCGCCTGTATCGGCCCGAATGGTTTGACTGAAAGGATCCCCCACAGATGAAAACCGCTCACCAAGCGATCGTCGACGTGCTGGCGCCAGGCGCGCTCGGCGAGCATCCCGGCGGCGCCGAGCTCGTCGCCGACGAGATCCTCTGGGCGCTCGAGCTCGCCGGCTATGCCCTCGAGCTGCGGCCGCAGCCTTGCGTGATCGACGGCGAGATCGTGCTCGAGCAAAGCGAGACGCTTGACGGCCGCCTGGCGCAGACCGTGCAGCTACCGGACGGCTCCGAGACCGTGCGCCTGGTCGGCGAGTCCCGAAAAAATTCCCGAACTCTGCGCGTGCCGATTGGCAAGTATTTGGACGGCCGCAAGAATTCCGGCCCTGGCTAAAAGCTTTCTACTCCGCGGGTTGCAGGTTCGAGTCCTGCCGGGATCGCCAA